>CAMYMX010000217.1 GCA_947259605.1 uncultured Polyangiaceae bacterium
AACGCGTACATTTCTGGAACCGGCTTCCACGTGCCCGACGACGTCGTCAGCAACGAGGAGCTCTCGAAACGCTACGGAATCGACACGAGCCACGAGTGGATCGTGAAGCGCACCGGTATCAAAGCGCGCCGTTTCGCGCCTGCGGGCGTCGGCACGTCGGATCTGGCGGTCCCCGCGGTGGAGATGGCGCTCGAACGAGCAGAGCTTGCGAAAACCGACATCGGGATGATCATCTTTGCGACCCTGTCACCAGACCACGCCTTTCCGGGGTCGGGGGTCTACCTTCAAACCAAGCTCGGGTTGACCGACGACGGCGTCGGCCACTTCGTCGGCTGTCTGGACGTGCGAAATCAGTGCTCCGGGTTCTTGTACGGTCTCGCGACCGCAGCATCGATGGTGCAGTCCGGTTCCGTCGACAACGTCGTCGTGGTCGGCGCCGAGGTCCACTCGGCTGCACTCGACCTGAGCACGGCCGGTCGCGACGTCGCTTCGCTGTTCGGCGACGGTGCGGGCGTGGTTATCGTCAGCGCGACGGACCAAGACCGCGGCATTCGGAGCTGGCACCTCGGGGCCGATGGGCGGCACGCCGACGCGCTTTCTCAAAAGATTTGGGACATCAGCAAGCGACCGTTCATTCCGCAAAATGAAGACGGCGTGGGGCAGGTCGATCCCGCGCACATGTATGCCCGCATGGCAGGGCGCCTGGTCTTCAAGAACGCGGTCGAGCGCATGATCGGAGCGCTGATGAAGGAGTTCCAGAAGCAGAGCCTGACGCTGGACGACGTCGATTTGTTCTTCTTTCATCAGGCGAATCTGAGAATCAATCAGTACGTCGCCAGGCAGCTCGGCATTCCCGAGGACAAGCTCTTCCACAACATCGAGCGCTACGGCAACACCACTGCCGCGACCATCCCGATCATGCTCGCTGAAGCACAGGGAGAGGGACGGCTCGAACGCGGCATGAAGATCGCCACCGTGGCTTTTGGCTCTGGCTTCACGTGGGGCGCCGCGATCATCGACTGGTAGCTCCAGCTCAGCCTGGGGCGAGGTCGGGATGATCGGGGTCGAACACGTCGGGCTCGAGATAGATCATGCATCCGATCGGAACGGCCTCGCGGATGCGCCGTTCGGCTTGGTTGATGGCGGCCGCGATCTTCGCAGTGTCGAGGCCAGGCTCCATTTGGATTTTGGCGGCTACCAAAAGTTCGTCGGGCCCGATGTGTTGGGTTCGCATGTGAAGGAGTCGATTCACATTTGGGGTCTCTTCGATGGCCCGGACGATTTTCTTGCGCATGCTTCCGAGCGCCGACTCGCCGATCAAGAGGCTCTTCATCTCGAAGACGAGCACGGCGGCAATTACTACGAGAAGCACCCCGATCGAGATGGTGCCGTAAGCGTCCCACCGCGAATCGCCGGTGATGGCTGAAATCGATACACCGAGCAGTGCGAGAGCCAAGCCCATGAGCGCCCCGAAGTCCTCGAGGAGTACGACCGGAAGCTCGGGCGTGCGAGAGTGGCGAATGAACTCCCACCAAGAGGCCTGCCCCTTGAGCGATCGCGACTCCTTGATGGCGGTATGCAACGAATACCCCTCCAGAACGATGCCAAGCGAAAGAATCCCGATCGCCCACTCGACGTTGGAGACCTCGTGGCTTGCCTCACCGAGCTTGTGTACGCCTTCAAAGATCGCGAAGAGCCCGCCGAGCGTGAAGAGCACCAGCGCGACGATGAACGACCAGAAATATCGCTCCCTTCCAAAGCCAAACGGATGTGCGGGCGTCGCGTCCCTCCTGGCTCGCCGGCCTCCGAGCAGGAGCAAGGCCTGGTTGGACGTGTCGGCGACGGAGTGGATGGCCTCGGCCAACATCGACGAGGAAGAAGTAAACGCGTAGCCGACGAACTTTGCTATTGCGATGCTGAGATTGGCGAAAAGTGCGGCCAAAATCGCCTTGGTAGATCCGGATGCCATGGCGCGAGGCTATGTGATAATGGCTCGATGTGCGAGCAGAGCGCGTGAAGGAAAGAAGTCGAGTGAGCGCATTCTGTGAGGATGTTCTCGGTACGGCGGATGGGGTGGAAATCGCGCGGCGTATTGGAAGCGGCGAGATTCATGCGCGGGAGGCCATCGATGCAGCCATCGCGCGCGCAGAGCGGGTGAACCCATCGCTCAACGCAATTGCTGCGCCGCTGTTCGATGCTGCGCGCAAACAGGCCGGACGCTCTCGGTCGGGGGACCTCGCCGGCGTCCCTACATTCATCAAGGACAACGAAGCCGTTGCAGGCGCCCCCCTCTTGCATGGTTCGCGGGGGCTCCCGAACCGCCCTTCAGAAACAAGCTCGCCCTTCGTCGAGCAGTTCTTGTCGCCTGGTCTGATCAACCTCGGAACGACCACGATGCCCGAGTTCGGGCTCACCGGAACGACCGAGGCGCTGGTCTATGGCCCTACGCACAATCCGTGGCGATTGGGTTTCTCTCCGGGGGGCTCTTCGGGCGGGTCTGCCGCCCTCGTGGCCGCGGGGGTCGTTCCGATCGCGCACGCGAATGACGGCGGAGGCTCGACACGGATTCCCGCGTCTTGCTGTGGACTGGTGGGCCTCAAACCGTCGCGCGGCAGGCTCGTCGACATGGACGGCGCGGCGCTTTTCCCGGTCAAGATCGTCCACCAAGGCATGCTGAGCCGCTCGGTGCGTGATACCGCTGTCTTCTACCACGCCGCGGAGCGCCACTATCGGAACCCCAAGCTGCCCGAAATCGGGTTGGTGACCCACCCTGGCCGGCGGCTGCGCGTTGGCTTCTTCACGGACCTCGATGAAGCCACACCCTCGCACCCGGATTGTGTGGCCGCCGTGACCGACACGGCCAAGCTGCTCGAAAGTCTTGGCCATTCGGTCGAGCGGGTCACGCGACCCTTCGACGATGGGTTCCTCGAGGACTTTTTCTTGTTTTGGTCGATGCTCAGCTTCGCGGCGACGCGGTTTGGCACGTGGTTCGTCGACCCGGATTTCGATGCATCGAAGGTCGAGGACTTTACCAATGGTCTCGCGGGCTACTTCAAAGAGAACATGCAAAAAGCGCCCGCGGCGATTTGGCGTCTGAGGAGGTTTGCACATCGTTACGCGGCCTGCTTCGAGAAGTACGACGTCTTGATGAATCCCACCGTCGCCATGCCATCGCCCGAGCACGGCTACATTGGCCCCGAGGTTCCGTTCGACACAGTGGTGGAGCGCTTGAAATGGTTCATCCCATTCACCTTGACCCAGAACGTCTCGGGCGGTCCCGCCCTCTCGCTGCCACTCGGTCAGAGCGAGGACGGAATGCCGCTGGGCGTTCAGCTCGCATCGCCGCTTGGTGATGAACGAACGCTTCTCGAGCTGGCGCTGGAGATCGAAGCGGCGGCGCCCTGGCCCAGGATCGACGCCTAGCGCCCGAGCAGCTCGGCCAAAACGGCTGGGTCGTCGGTGATGATCGCGGTCGCGCCCTTATCTATCTGCGCCTGCATCGATTCGGCCGTATTCACCGTCCAAACGTTGACCTGCAGGCCGGCGTCACGTGCGGCCTGAACCGTCTCGGCCGAGACGGAGAAGTATGGATGGATCGCGTCCTGCTCGAGGCGCAATGCCGCTTCGACCAGCTCCGGACCGGGATTGAACGAGAGGAGGGCCGAGTAGTAGCCGGGGCGCGTGGATTTCACGAGCTCCACCACGGTTTCATCGAACGAGGAGAAGATGGTTCGATCCTCACCGCCAATGAGTGTGACTTCGTCGAGCACGGCCGCAGTCAATTGCTCGGGCCCCGTTGTACCGGTCAAGCACTCTGAGCCGAAAACCTTCAGCTCGACGTCCATGATCGCGTTGCCGCCGATCGCGGAGTAGACCTCGAGCAAGGTCGGGGGCCGTTCGTCGGTCACGGCGCCCGCGCCATCGAGCAGGCGACATGCCCGGATCTCGTCGAAGGTCATCGCGCTGACGCAGCCGGCGCAATTGGTGGTGCGATCGAGGGTCTCATCGTGCATGACGATCACTTGCCCGTCCAGGGTGATCTCCACGTCGAGCGAGAGACCGTCGGCGCCTGCCTCCATCGCCGCGAGGAATGAAGAAATCGAGTTCTCTGGAAACGGATGGCCCTCTCGCGTTGGGCCGGTGCCACGATGACCGAGGTTGGCGGAAGGCGCGAGGAGCCTGATCCGATCGCGCACCATGTCTGCTGGCGACTCTCCCATGCAAACCTCCCGTTCGGCCCACTCCGCTTCGCACGCGGTACTGTCGCAGGCACTCTCGGTTGCGCAGGCGTACCAGGCGCGCGTTTCACCGGTGCAGTTGACGTTGATCGTCTCGTTGACCACCCGCTCGCAGCTCGAGTCCTCCGAGCACGCCGCGCAGTATTCGGTTGCCACGGGGTCTATGGGCGCAGCGCCCGAGGAAGACCCGCAGCCAAAGGCAAGAAGCAGCACACCGAACCATCCTGCACGCACACGCGACATCCGCACACCTCCACTCGACATCAGGCTGCGAGGGTAACTTAGGATTGAGGGATCGTCCCGTGCATTTCGAGATCCGAGACGTGTACGTACCAGGGGGGCCGGGAGTCGTAGTGGACGCTGAACTTGGGTTTGACCCCCGGATCGCCGTCGAGCGCGCCGGCGCCGACGACCATCACTTTCCCATTCTTGGTCAGCCAGGGCATCGCCGAGCCGCATTCCGTGCAAAACGCGGTCGACCAATACTTGGCCGTCGGGAGCTCGAATCGTCGAATCTTGTCTTCTCCGCGCTGCCAGCTGAACTGATCGACGGGGACGAAGATGTTGGCCACATGTGAAGAGCCGGTCTTCTTGCGACAGCGGCTGCAGTGGCAGTACTGAAACCCACGAAACGGGCCTTCGATGCGAAAGGCCACGGCTCCGCATACGCAGGATCCTGCAATTGCGTCATCCATCAGAGTCACTCCTTCAGAGGCGCGAACTTGAGCTTCTGGCCTCCAACGCTGGCCTCCGCCATCAGGCCAGCCGTCGGAAGGATGAAGATCGCTATGCCGTCGGCGTATTTGGCTTTCGCCGCGACGCCTTGGTCGGCCACGTTGGCAGTTGCCTGCGCGCTCAGCTCGAGCCTGTTCTTCTTGAAACGGTTGAGCGCCGCCTTCGTCTTGAACATGATAATTTCGGCGAATTTCTGGCCGCCGATCTGCGTGCCTAGGGTCCCTTGAGAGAGCTGTGCGTGTCCGATGAGCTTGCCCCGCTCGTAGACTTCGCCGTGGCCGCCGGCGCCGCCCACGATGAACCCGCCTTTGGCAACCTCAGGGAAGATCGCATAGCCGACGAGCTTTCCGAGGCTGGCCTTGAACGTGCTGTCTTTTTCCTGGAATCGTTCGATCGCCTGTCGGACGTCGGCTGCCAGCTGCGCGTCGCTGGCGCTGTCGGCCGCGGCCGGGGCTGCGGCCGCGAGAACAATGAGCGTCAGGCCCAGCGTCGCGGTTGTTGAGAATGCCACGCCGGGATTCTGCGCTAGACGCCGCCGCGGTCAAATCCGGGCATTCCTAGCTCAAGACGCGGGCTGAGAATTCGGCTAGGGTCGTCGATCACCGAGCCAGCCCCAGACTTCGATCCTTTATTTTCCCTCCGTAACTGACTAGAAGGTCCCTCATGCGAAAACCGATCCCCTTTCTCGGAGCGCTGTTCGCCGTTTGCCTAGCCATCGTCGGACCGGCCACCGCGGACGACCCCGAATTCGTGATGGAAGTCGGCACCGTGGCTCCGAAAGGAAGCCCCTGGGCCGAACAGCTCCAACGGTTCAAGGCCGAGGTCCAGGAAAAGACGAACGGGCGGTTGAAGGTGAAGCTGCGGCTCGGACGAGGCAACGAGCGGTCGATGGCGCGCAGGGTTCAGATGGGGAGCATGCAGGCGTTTGCTGGGTCCGTCGGGGGCATGAGCTCGATCGTTCGAGAGGTCAACGTCATCGAGGCGCCCTATGTCTTCGAGACGTTTGCGAGCGCCGATAAGGCGCTCGACACACCCGAAGTCACCGAGCAGGTCAAAAAGGTCCTTGCAAAGCGAGGACTGATCTTCGGAATTTGGGCGGAGAACGGATACCGGTCCTATTTCAGCAACCAGAAGATCCGCAAACCGAGCGACATGGCGGGGATTCGGTTCCGTTCTCAAGAGTCGATGGTGCATGTTGAAACCTACGAGGCCTTCGGCGCGACTCCGGTTCCCATCGACAACGGCAACACGCTGATGAGTGTGCAGACCGGCGTCGTCGACGGTTTCGACAACACGCCGCTCTTCGCGATGGCGGCCAGCTGGTATCAGGGTCTCAAGGAAGGCGAGCGCCACATCTTCCTCAGCCGCCATTGCTACCAGCCCGCCCTGCTCGTGTACTCAAAGAAGTGGTTTGACACCCTTCCAAAAGACATC
>CAMYMX010000218.1 GCA_947259605.1 uncultured Polyangiaceae bacterium
GAAGAGCCAGGCTGGAGGGCAAAGCATTACGAAGACGCATAGGGTTTCCTCTCGAGGCGAAGCTATCGCAGAGTCACGAGCTCAGACGAGAAACCCGCCAAGGTCCGGCGTGATTCCCCGAGGCTTTCTTGGTGGACGTTCGAGAGGGTGGTTTGGATCTAGCGAAGGCGGGCGCCTACGTTTCGCTCCTTCAGTCCTCTTCCAGCCCCTCGGGGGACCGAATTGCGTAGTGCCGGTCGTGAAGATCGGGCATCGCTCAGAGGCGTGCGAAGAGTAACGCTTGATTTGCGCGACTATCCGTGCGTTCGATCGCTACGGTTTCGCGATTTGCACGCGAGCGCGAAGGAGGATTCATGCCTGAACGTACCAATCGCCAATGGGTTTTGCGAGCTCGCCCCGAAGGGATGGTCGATTCATCGTTGTTCGAGCTCCGTGAAACACCCGTGCCAGCACTTTCCGATGGCCAAGTCCTTGCGCAGACGATGTACCTCTCATTCGACCCGACACAACGCGCATGGATGGCGATGGAGACGTACATGCCCATCGTCGCGCTCGGGGAGCCCATGCGCGCCGGCGGCATCGCGCAGGTGATCGAATCGAAACACCCGAAGTTCAAGCCAGGCGACATCGTCAACTACCTGTGCGGTTGGCAGGAATACTTCATCTTCAAACCGGATGGGAACAACCTCGTTCCTCCAACCAAGCTGCCGGGGCATCTCGACCCCGCCCTGTTGCTAGCGCTCTCGCTCACGGGCCTGACCGCCTATTTCGGACTCCTGGAAGTCGGTGAGCCAAAAGCCGGCGAGACCGTTCTGGTGAGCGGCGCTGCGGGCGCCACCGGATCGATCGTCGGCCAGATCGCGAAGCTCAAAGGCTGCCAAGTCATCGGAATCGCTGGTGGCCCAGACAAGTGCGCCTGGCTGACCGGCAAGGCAGGCTTCGACGCGGCGATCGACTACAAGAACGAGAATGTTGGCGACCGCATCGGCGTACTGTGTCCGAAAGGCGTCGATATCTACTTCGACAATGTCGGAGGGGAAATTCTCGACGAGGTGTTGCTGCACGTCGCCTTGCACGCGCGGATCGTCCTCTGCGGCGCGATATCCGAATACAACACCGCGGACGAGGACCGGTACGGGATCAAGAACTACACCTCGCTCATCATCAATCGCGGCACGGCACGAGGCTTCATCATCATCGACTATCTCGGCCGTGCCCTAGAAGGTCTGCTGAGCCTCAACAAATGGGTGGAAGACGGCAAAGTCATCCAAGAAATCGATATGCAGCACGGCTTCGATCAGATCCCCGCGACGCTCACGCGCCTGTTCACTGGCGCCAACCTCGGCAAACAGCTTCTGAAGGTCTCCGACCCGCCGCTGCCGATCCGTACAAGCCCGATCGAAAAGGCAGTCTTCAAGATCATGAGCGCCTACACGGGCTGGCGCAGGGGCTAGAGACCGAATCGTCAGTCCGCGGAGCTGCAGCAATCCAGACGCAGTACGCAGGCCCTGAAAGGGCCGAGTACACCCAGGGTTCGTGTTCCGTGCTATCGGCGTTCAGGATGCAACGCGACAGCCGCTATTGCCGACGCAATCGATGGTGCCGGGGGCGGGACTCGAACCTGATGAGCCCGCGATCGGTCCACCTCTCTCACTCGTAGTGATCTAAACCAATTACCAACAATCGCCGGCACTTGCCCGCATCGCCGTGTTCACGGGTCGTCACTTCATATCATCTGATTTCACTTCGCTAGGTCAACGTCAGGTCAACGACGTGGGAGCATGGGTTCCAATCCGCGTAACTGTCGGATAGGTTCGTTGGGTCGATGGGCCTCCTGTTCTGGATCATTTTTGCTCTTACGCTCGTGTTGGGAACCGGGATGTTTCTGCTGCTCCCTGGGGAACGGCGGCTCGCGCACCGTGCCGAGGCGTTGGGCATGTGGCCCGACCGCAAGGACGTTCCCCGACGGTCATGGCGCATCTGGCCCGGATGGAGCTTCGCTCTGTGGATGGATCTATTCCGACGGAGCGATCAACGAGACCCTGAGTACCTTCGGTATCAGGCGCGTGTACGTCTTGGAGCCGTCCTCGTTTTCGTTGGGTTCGCCGGCGCCGCCCTCATGGCGATGCTGTCGGAAAGCTAGGTCACGCGATGGCTCAAACGCGAAAATGGGCTTTGGGGGCGCTGGCTGCCGCAGCGGTCCTGCTCTTGGTCGCCCTGGCGGTCGAGAAGGCGATCTGGCACGGCCCCTACGACGAAATTCGGGACGCCCTATGGCAGATCGAGCTGGACAGTTCGATGGAAAAGGTCTCTGTTGCGGTCCCGTTCGATCCAATCCGCATCGAAGAACACTCGGATACCCGATCCGGGAGACCTGAGGTGGTTTGGTACTACGATCATCATCCCGTCGCAGCGGTGATTCCGAGCGTCGTCTTCGACAAGGCGTCAAATCGTGTCATCGCCGTTTACGTCGACGATGTGAGAAGCCGGACAGCCCCCTTCGAGCGCTAGCGTCTCCTACAAGGCGGATGCGAGGCTCGGGCGGACTCCTTCACTGGGTGCCCACTCCGAAGTCGCACCGGCGTGTCTCGTAGTCCCATCGTCCACCGCGATCGAGGCACCGATCTACCGGATCGAACATCCACCACAGACAGACCCCACACGCGACTATCAGGTCCGCGGCAGCGGCCCAGAGAACAACTTTCCGTCCAGCATTCATTGGGTAGAGCGGTAGGATGGTCCTTCGTATGGTCGTGTGCGGGAGGTCGCCGGCCCGAGGCGCTAGCTCGCCTCCTTCACGACAACCAGCAGCGCGGCGCGCCTGTCCGCAACATCCTTGGTCGCCTTCACCATGTGCCGAAGGCCTACGCAATGGAAGGCAGCGACGGCCCTCGCGGCTCGTTTTCCAATGCGGTTGTACTCGTAGATGGGGAGGCGCTCGGAGTCGGTCAGCGACGCACACAGGTCCTCCGCATGTTCGGGATCGAAGAAACTGTTGAGCAGATCAAGTGTTGACTTGAAGTCGATCTGAAAGCCGTCGAGCTCAGAGACCAGCGATGCGAGCTTGCGGTACACCAGCACGTAGTCGACGGTCGTCACGTTGTCCGGCGAAAGGGCAGGTGTGTCTCCGACCGCAACTCTCAGCAGCTCTAACCCGTGTGCATCGCTCCTTTGCGACAACATTTCGGCAGCCCGCAGCATGAGGTCCAAGTCTCTCTTCGCCCCGTTTGCGCAGACCATGTAGGCAATCGCAGAACGCGCCGAGTTGGCGCACTCTATCCACATCGGGAAGAGCCTTGAGAGAAGTTGCGCCGCCGCGTCGGGATCCTGCTCGAGCGTACTGTTGAGCGAAAGTCCCACCCACCACCGCCACTGCTGCAACCGAATGAGATCCAGGGGGGTCCCGTCGAAGGTTTCGGGCGGAACGAGGTGCGGACGATCGAGCACCGCAGGCACGGTCGCAAGAAGTGCACGCACTTCAGGACGAGCCAACTCGGCCCCGACAGCAACTTGATCTTCTTTCGCAATTTGAACGGAATCATCCCACAGCGCTGGGTCAATCGTGAATTCCGGCATCTCGTCCAACGGACCGATCACGTACCAAGCGTTCTCCACGCCCAGCGGCAAGGGCACCACGTCCGCTTCGGTCCATTTGGGCGGCGGAAGCTCCGCCCCCCCCGAGAATCCGATGGAGCAGGACCCACGCGGGGGGAACCAGTAGCAACGACACGAAGACTGCTACCAACACGCGCTTAGTCTTGCATTGCCTCGCCATTGGGGGACCAGGGGTGACTATACGCGTGCATGGTCGATGGGCACAGATGATGAGCGCCACCGGCGAGTGCGGTCGTCGAGTGAGGGTACGGCTGCGGGAACAAGCGGAAGTCGCACCTCGCGACTTCTCAAATGATTGGTCGCCACGACTGGACTCGAGCCAGCGACCTCTTGCTCCCAAAGCATTGAAGCCGATCGCACTCGACACAACCCAAACGCACAAGACTCAACAGAACCTCAAATATGATCCGGACTCGCCCGCATCGCCGTGTTCACGGTTCGTCACTTCATATCGTCTGATTGCGCATCGCCGCGTCAACGTCAGGTCAACGAAAGGCTCTTGGGTTGCAGCCAGGCGTCGTTTTGACGCACTGATTCTGCCCGAATTCGACAGAGACGCAGTTGTATTCGGCAGGGCAGTCCGCGACCGTAGCGCAGGCTTCACCTGGCCCGGGCCAGCAGCCCATGATCGGAGCGCCGCCCACCGTTTCCGTGCAACCGCTCGGGGCGCAGATGCAGCTCGGAGCGATTCCGCTACGTCTGACGAGATTCGCGCGACGGGACCGGGCCTACGGCTGCCAGCGTCCGCTCTGCGGCGCGAACACGAATGGGAACGTGAAGCTGAGGCTCTTTCCCGTCCGGCGGCTTGGGAATCGGATCGCACTGACCACCCGTGCAACGCAGCGCTCGACCCGATCGTTGCCGGTCGTGTTCTCGACGACCCGGAGGCCCCGGACGTAGCCCTTGCGGACCACGGCGAAGCGAACGGAAACCTTGCCGGTGAGCTCTGGCTCGAAGCGAAGCGCGGACTCGTAGCAGCGATTGATTTTCGGAAGGTCTCTGTGGATCTTCTGGCGCACGACGAAGGCATCGATCCGGCCCGAGGACCCCGCGTGCCCCGGGCTCGGCACGCCTGCGACGAGGAGCGTTGCGAGCAGCGCCAAAACAATCGATTTCGAGCTCGCTGCAGACATCGTCGAGAAGTACGCCGCGGGCCCACAAACCGCAAAGAATCCGACAATTCGCGCCAGTGCACGCCGAATCCAGCGGCCTTTTTCAAGACCGTGATACAAGTTGCTCATGCCCCCCAGGCCGTCGGCTATGTCTTGTCTGCAGCGCACGCGCAAGCGGCTGCGACGCCAGGCCAATGCCATCATTGGCGAAGGTTTTTTTGGAAGCCTAGCGCGGCTCGGGCGTCTCCATCCGCTTTCGAATCCCGCCAAGCATGGGGTGGAGGTGATCCGAGACGTTGCGTACCTGCGCGGCGACAATCCGCGCCACATGCTCGACATCTACCGCCCCGCGAAGCGGCCCGGCAGCCTGCCAATCGTGATCTACATGCACGGTGGCGGCTTCAACCTCTTGTCGAAGAATACGCACTGGCTAATGGGGTTGGCGTTCGCGCGAGCGGGCTACTTGGTCTTCAACGTCGACTACCGGCTTGCGCCCGAGCACCCGTACCCGGCGGCGGTGTCCGATGTCTGTGCGGCCCTCGAATGGGCGTCCGAGCACGCAGAAGCCTACGGCGGCGACCTGAGCCGTCTTGTGTTCGCCGGCGAGTCGGCGGGTGGAAATCTCGCCACCGCACTGGCCATCTGTTGCTGCTACCGGCGTCCCGAGCCCTTCGCCCAGCGCGCCTTCGCCACGGGCTTGGTGCCAACCGCGGTCGCCCCTGCCTGCGCGCCGCTTCAAATCACCAACCCGGGGCGTTTGAACCGAAAACGCAAGCTGCCGCGCTGGGTGAATGACATCCTCGAAGGCATGAACGAGCTGTACGTTGGAGCGCTTCACCACCACGCGCCGGGCGAGCTGGACCTCGCCGACCCGCTGCACGTCTTCGAGCGCCGCGAGCGTCCGGACCGCGCCCTTCCCGCCTTCTTCGTGCCCATCGGCACTCGCGACCCCTTGCTCGACGACACGCGCCGCCTCGACCGCGCGCTCAAGGCGTTGGGTGTCGAATGCGAAGCGCGTTACTACGAGGGCGAGCTCCACGCGTTTCATGCGTTGGTCTGGCGACGCCAAGCGCGCCGATGCTGGCGCGAGCAGCTCTCGTTCTTGGCCCGCGCGCTCCAACATCCTCGCGAGCCCAGGCACGAGTTCGTCGCGCAGGCCTAGGCGCGACCGAGACGGCGCTGCGCTTAGCGCTTGTCGGTTCCGCCGAGGAGCACGTTCATCAAGGGGCTTCCGTCGACTTTGGCGTCTTTGACCAACGCGTCGAGCAGCTGCTTGCCGAGACGGGCCAGGTCGAGCAGCTCGCGAATGCGTTCTTCCTGGAATTGCGCCCTGCCCCGGTCGTCGGGCTCCTTGGCTTTGTCTTTCAGGAACTGGATGGCGTCTTCCATGAGGTCGATGGCGTCGAGGACCTCGACCCGTTCGCGCTCGTTGAAGACGCGGGAAATCATCTTCCAGAAGTTGCCTTCGGCCGCGTAGTGATCGCGCCGCTCGCCCTGGAGCCAGACCTTCTTGACGACGCCCCAACGTGTGAGCTCATTGAGCGTCATCGAAACGGCGCCGCTGCTGAGCTGAAGCCGATCTTGCATTTCGGGGGCGCTGAGCGGACGGTCGGACAAGTACAGAATCGCCCAGAGGCGCCCCATGTTTCGCTTG
>CAMYMX010000219.1 GCA_947259605.1 uncultured Polyangiaceae bacterium
ATCGGCTTCGACAGCTGGGGTTGACTCGCGCGTGCGCCCGCCCGAAAAAACGGAAACGGCCGAACAACCTTGGTTTCCTGCATAGAGTCCCGCTAACCCGTTCAGCGTCCGACGGGCAAGAAATCGGCCAAGAATCCGCGGTTGCCGAGGGCTCCGGGCCGACTACAGTGCCTTCGGCATGGGCGAGCGGGCGGTCTTGTACGAGGCGGCGGACCGGATTGGGCTGATCACCTTGAATCGCCCCGATCAGCGGAACGCGATGACTCCAGAGCTCTTGGACTCATTTTCCGAGGCCATTGGCGAAGCGCTTGCCGACCGTGAGATTCGCTGCCTGGTCATCACGGGCAACGGCCGTTGCTTCAGCGCAGGGGCTGATCTTCGGTCGTCCCTTCAGCGGAGCGATCTCGGCAAACCGTCCACGGAAGCCTCGTTCGCCATGTATGAACCCTTTTTGCGGGTGCTGGACCTGGATGTCCCCGTCATTGCTGCGATGAACGGACACACGGTCGGCGGCGGTTTCGGGCTCACCCTGCTGGCCGATATCCGAGTGGCGAACGTCGACGCAAAATATGGTGCGAATTTCGCGCGCTTGGGTATCCATTCTGGACTCGGCATCAGTTACCTGCTTCCTCGACTGATCGGTCTCGCGCACGCATCCGAGCTTCTTTTCACGGGAAAGCTGATCCCGGGAGACGAGGCGCTGCGGATCGGCCTGGTGACGCATGCGGTGCAGGCAGACGAAGTGCTGCCCCGTGCCATGGGGTTGGCGCGTGCGATCGCGGGGTCGGCCCCGATGGCCGTCCAGCAGATGAAGGCCTCGATTCGCGCTGGTCTTCGCTGGGAGATCCGCGAGGCGGCGCTCGAGGAGGCAGGCCTGCAGGCGGCAAGCCTCGATACCGAGGATGCGAGCGAAGGAATCGCCGCGATCTTGCAGAAGCGTGAACCCGAGTTTACGGGTCGATAGACCCATGCTGGCAATCCCCCAATTACCGATACCCCTCGACTTCGTGCCCGAAAGGCTCCGCCGCTTTGCGGATCCGAAGGCGCCCGCGGCTGCGAAAATGATGGCCGCCCGTGGAATGGTCCCGGTCAAAGGCGGCGACCTCGTCATGCTGCTTGCACAGCTCAGCGCCGACACAGACCCAACGATCTCCAAATCGGCGGGCGACACGCTCGAGGGCCTACCCGAGAACGTACTTCATCCGGCGTGCCAGGAAGACCTGCATCCTGCGGTCTTTCACGAGCTCGCGATCCGATTCTCGAGCGACGAAGAGGTTTTGGCCCGCTTGGCTTCGAACCATTCGGTCGCAGACGCCACCATCGCGAAGATCGCGGCGCACTGCCCCGAGCGCATCACGGAGATCATCTCGGTAAACCAGCAGCGGCTCCTCGGAGCGCCGGCGATCATCGAAGCCCTTTACAGGAACCGAAACACCCGGATGTCAACGGCCGACCGGCTCATCGAGCTGGCCGCGCGGCGCGAGGTGGAGCTGACCGGCATTCCGATGTTCGAAGAGCTGAAGAGGGCGGTCCAGGGCCAACTGATCCCGGAGCCGAGCGAGACACCGCTGCCGTCGGATCAACTCTTTTCGAGCGCTCTGGCGGAGGATGACGAACAAGACGCGGTCGAGCGCGACAAGTTCGACGGAACCGAGGAAACCAAGGAGGAGTTCATTCCGCTTCAGTCCAAGCTTCGTGGCATGAGCGTAGGCGAGAAGATCCGAATGGCGCTGCTCGGCAATGCCGCCGCGCGCTCGATCCTGGTCAGGGACCCGAATCGAGTCGTTTCGATGGCGGCCATCGCTTCCCCGGCGATGAGCGAGAGCGAAGCAAAAAACGCGGCGCAGAGTCGCGAGGTCTCGGAGGACGTGCTTCGTTTCATCGGCCGGAAGCGCGAGTGGCTGAAGAGCTACGAAATCAAGCGCCACCTCTGCAACAACCCGAAGACGCCCATCGCGATTTCGATGACCTTTCTGAACCATCTTCGTCGAAACGACCTCCAGGCTTTGTCTCGGAGCCGGGGGATTCCGGGGCCGCTCAAGCAAGCGGCCAAGCGAAGGTCCAAGCAGTTCCAGTGAGTCATGAGCTTCCTCAAGAAATTATTTTCCGCCGACCCTGAGGCACTGGAGAAGAAGGCCGACGCGCTTTTCGCCGCCGGCGACTACGGCACAGCCAAGCTCGCGTACGACAAGGCGCTCGCGGCATCTCCCCAAAGCGCTGGGGAGGCGCTCGCTCAAAAGGCTCGGCTCTGCGCCGATGGGATCGCGCGGCAGCGGATCGAAGAAGCGCGGGCGTATCTCGAGCAGGGCTCCATCGAGCTGGCCGCGCAGGAGCTCGAAGGCGCGTTGGAGGTCGTGAACGACGCCTCGCTTCGGGAGCAGGCTCAGGCGCTGCTGGACGGGCTCGAGGCGAAAGAAGCGCAAGAGCAGGCCGCATCGCCTGAGATGACCGACGAAGAGCGAATCGCTCTGCTGATGGGTCAGTGGGAGGAAGCTCAAGCGGACGAGTACGAAGGCTATGGCGATGTGTTTCTCGAAGCGCTGCTCGCCATGCAGAGAGAAGAGTTTGACGAGGCGCGGGTCCAACTGGACGCACTGGTCGCGCAGGCGCCAGACCCGAGATACCTCTGGCTCGAGGTCGGGCGTGCGCGGCTCTTGAGCGAGGATGTCACGGGCGGCAAAGCGGCCTTGCAAAGCTTTCTACACGCCTTGCCCGACGACGAAGGAGGCGAGACGAAGCTGGCCGCGAACCTCGCCCTCGCCCGGCTCGCCGACGAAGCCGAGCACTTCGAGGAGGCGATGGGCTACTTCGAAGGCGCGGTGCATGCGCTCCCGGAGGACTACCGCCCTTACCTCGCCATGGGGGCGTTCCTGCGGGGCAAGGGTCACGGCCAAGAGGCCCTCGATGTACTGCAGACTTCTTTGGAGCTGAGCAAAACCTCCGGGACGGACTGGCGGCTGCTCGAGGAGCTCGGGCTCGCTTCGGACCTCGCCGGTAAACCTGAGGATGCGCGGAGCTTCCTGAACCAAGTCATCGAGTTTTTTACACAACATCAGATCACAGACTTCCCGCCGACCACGGCGACGACCCTGGCCAAGCTCTGCGAAGCCGACGGCCGACTGGATCGTGCGGCGGACCTCTACCGCGCATTGAGCCAAGGCAGCGACCGCGATCGGCACGTGCTCTATCACTACGAAGCGGGACGGCTTCTCCAAGCGCTCGGTCTCGACGAGGAGGCCCGGCGGATGCTCACGCGCGCGGAGGCGCTCCTCGGCGAAGACGACCGCGAACTTGGGGACAAAGTGGCCGCACTCCTGAAGGCCTAGGGGCTAGTCGTACGATTTTACGACCCTTTTGGGGCCGATGACGCATTCGAAATCGGTGCTATCTTCATTAGGCGTAGCGGCGTGGACCGGGAATCGACCTGGCCGCGACCAAAGCGAAGCAAATCGATGGACCGAGGACACGCCCCCGACGCGCGGCCCGTGACGGTGCCCCGGCTTCGGAAAATGAAGCGCAAGGGCACGCGGATCACCATGGTGACCGCGTACGATGCCACCTTCGCGCGCATGTTCGACGATGCCGGCGTCGACGTTCTCCTCGTGGGCGACTCGCTCGGAATGGTCGTGCAGGGCCTGGACTCGACGCTTCCGGTGACCGTCGACGAGGTGATCTACCACTGCCGTGCCGTGGCACGCGGCACGCAGCGGGCGCACATCGTCGGAGACATGCCCTTCCTGAGCTGGCAGCTGAGCACCGAGCAAGCGCTTCGCAACGCGGGCCGCTTCTTGTCCGAGGGAGGGGCGCAGGCCGTGAAGCTCGAAGGCGGCGTGGATGCCGCACCCACGATCGAGCGCATCGTTCAAGCGGGCATCCCGGTCATGGCTCATGTCGGCCTCACCCCCCAGAGCGTGCACGCGATGGGCGGATTCCGGGTGCAGGGCAAGACCGAAGAGACCGCCGCCCGTGTCTTGGCCGACGCGAAGGCAGTCGCACGAGCGGGCGCGTATAGCCTGGTGCTCGAGGGCATTCCCAGCGACCTCGCCCAGCAAATTACCCAAGCGGTCGAGATTCCAACCATTGGGATCGGCGCAGGTCCTCACTGCGATGGGCAAGTCTTGGTCTGCTACGACCTGCTCGGCCTGACGCCCGATCTGAAGCCGAAGTTCGTCAAGCGATACGCGGAGTTCTTCGAAGAAGGCCTGGCCGCTGCGCGTCGCTACTGCGACGAGGTACGCAACGGTGTCTTTCCGAGCGAAGAGTACAGCTTCGGCAACGTGAAGAAGGATGAAGCGCCGGCGTCCGGGCTCAGCCTGGTGCAGCGCGTTCGCCCCGTCTACGGGCCCAAGGGATGAGCAGAGTCGTGCGCAAGCCTGCCGAGTTCCGGCGGGCCTGCGAAGATGCGCGTGCGGCCCAGCGACGAGTCGGGCTGGTGCCGACGATGGGCGCACTGCATCGCGGACATTTCTCCTTGATCGATGAAGCCAAGGCGCGCGCTGACTTCATCGCAGTCACAATTTTCGTCAATCCGTTGCAGTTCGCACCGGAAGAAGACCTCGAACAGTATCCGCGAACCTTCGAGAGCGACCTTGATGGCTGCCGTGAACGCGGGGTCGATCTGGTCTTCGCCCCCGCGCCCAACACGATGTATCCGACAGGGTTTCAAACCAGCGTCTCGGTCAAAGAGCTCGCAAAGCCACTCGAAGGTGGGTTTCGCCCGTCGCATTTCGACGGCGTGACCACCGTCGTGACCAAGCTGTTCAATCTGGCCGGTCGCTGTACCGCGCTGTTCGGCCGAAAGGACTACCAGCAGTGGAAGATCCTGACGCGCATGGCGCTAGATCTCGACATGCCGATCGAGCTGGTCGGCTGCCCGATCATTCGTGAGGCCGATGGCCTCGCCCTCTCCTCTCGCAACCGCTACCTCAGTGCTTCCGAACGCCAGCGCGCGCTCGGCGTCGTCTCGGGGCTTCGTGACGCGTTCGATGCATGGGAACGGGGCGAACGAGACCCTGATGCGCTCCGTTCGCTCACGGAGAAATCCGTTCGCCCGGCCTTCGATCACCTGGACTACGTGGCCGCCGTCGATCCCGAAACTCTCACGGCTTCACCGCCCTCCCCCGACCGCCTGTTAATCGCGGTGGCGGCGCAGCTCGGATCGACACGCCTGATCGACAATGTGGTGCTAGGCGAAGACCCTCGCCCTTAGTTCGCCGCGATTATGACTCGGATGACCGGTTGGCGTATGCTTGAACCATGAGTCGACCACCCACGCCCAAGCTCAATTCGGAACACCTGGCCGACATTGGTCTCTTTGGGGGCCTGAGTCAGGAGACGCTCGAGATCCTCGCTTCGTCACTGCCAACGACTCGGGTCGAAGCAGGTCAGATCGTCGTCGAAGAGGGCGACATGTCGACGCAGATGTTCGTCGTCATCGCCGGCGAGCTCGAGGTCATCAAGAAGGGCGAGTCCGGTGGCGACGTTCGAGTTGCGGTACTCGGTCCGAGTGACTGGTTTGGCGAGATGTCGATCATCGACGTGCAACCCCGATCGGCAAGCGTTCGCGCCGTTGCGCCGACCTTGGTGGTCTCGGTCACGGCCGACCACGTGGAGAACCTTCTCTACCGTCGCGACGTCAAGGACTACGCTCTGTTCATCATGAACATCGCGCGCGAGCTCAGCCGCCGACTCCGAGTCGCGGACGGAATTCTCGCCCAGTTCTACGCCGCACTGTCTCATCAGTACGGACCGACGCCAAAGGGCTAGCGTCGGTCACAGACAGCGCTTAGTAGACGCCAGGAGGTGGCGAGGTCAGCGCCTTGATCCCGTCGTGGTTCTTCAACCCCTCGAGGATAATCGTCGCCGTCTCCTCGATGGCGCAGTTTGTCACATCGATCACCATCCACTCGGGGTTACTGCGGAGGATGCCGTGCGCGTACTCGAGCTCGGCTTTGACGTGGTCTCGAAGGCCGTAGTTTGCATCGGTCGGCATGCCGAGCTGCTGCAGGCGCTGCTGGCGGATATACATCAACTGGTCGACGTCGATGGTGAGACCGACGACACGAAAGCCCGGGAGTTGGTAAAGCTCTTCGGGCGGCTCGACGCCGAGCACCAGCGGCACGTTCGCCACTTTGAGTCCGCGCCCTGCCAAGTACGTCGACAGCGGAGTCTTGCTCGTTCGGCTCACACCCACCAAGACCAGGTCGGCCTTGTTGAGATTGCGTGGCTCCTTCCCGTCGTCGCTCTTGACCGCGAATTCGATCGCCTCGACCCGTCGGAAATACTCTTGTGAGAGCGGCATCTCGGCGGTCGGGATGTTTACCGGATCCGCTTCGAGATAGTGGCCGATCTGAG
>CAMYMX010000220.1 GCA_947259605.1 uncultured Polyangiaceae bacterium
CGAAGCGGGGAAGAAGCACTACGGATCTACGACGAGACCCAGCCGCGGCCGGATTTGGTCTTGATGGACCTCAACATGCCCGGCATGACCGGCGATCAGGCCTTCAAGAAGCTCAAGGAAGTCGATCCCGAGGCGCCGGTGGTCTTTGTTTCGGGCTACTGGGACCGCGACCTCGAGCGTGAGCTCAGGGGCATGGGAGCCCTCGGTTTCGTTCAAAAGCCCTACGAAGCTGCTACGCTCCGGGACGCCATCGTGCAGGCGATGACGTCCCAGACTTCATGATCAAATACATCGGATCGAAACGCGTCCTGGTGCCTCACATCGTGCGCGCCGTCTCGGCGTTTCCCGCATCGGGGCGTGTGCTCGACTTGTTCTCCGGAACCTCGAGGGTGGCGCGCGGGCTCAAAGAAACAGGCCGCTATGTGATTGCGAACGATCACCTGGCCTACGCGGCGACGCTTGCGCGCTGCTATGTGCAGGCCGATGCCAATCGTTGGCTCGACGAAGCGAGTGGGCTCATCGCGGACCTTTCGCGCATCGAACCGAAACCCGGTTACTTCACGAAGGCGTTCTGTGACGACGCGCGGTATTTCAAACCAAAGAACGGAGCGCGCGTCGATGCAATTCGAGAGGAGATCGCCCGACGCAACTTGCCTGTCGAGCTCGAAGCGATTGCCTTGGTCTCACTGATGGAAGCTGCCGATCGCGTCGACTCCACCACTGGCGTCCAAATGGCGTACTTGAAGCAGTGGGCGGCCCGCGCCTCCAACGACCTCGCCCTGAGACTCCCAGCGATTCTCCCGGGTCCGGGCGAAGCCCTGCACCTCGATGCGGTCGAAGCGGCGTCTAGGGTCGATGCGGACATCGCGTACATCGACCCGCCCTACAACCAACACAGCTACATGGGGAACTACCACGTTTGGGAGAGCCTGGTGCGTTGGGACAAACCCGAGACCTACGGGATCGCGAACAAGCGCGTGCAGTGCAAAGAGTACAAGAGCGACTTCAACTCCAAGCGCCGCATTCACCAGGGACTGAGGGAGGTCTTCGAAGCCCTTCGGTGCAACCACCTGCTGGTCTCGTTCAACAACGAAGGGCACGTCGACCGTGAAGAGATGATCGGGCTCTTATCCGAACGAGGGCACGTGGGCGTCGTGGCGGTGGACTTCAAGAGATATGTGGGTGCGCAAATCGGCATCCATAATCCGAGTGGTGAAAAGGTGGGGCGCGTGAGCCACCTGCGCAACAAGGAGTACTTCTTCGTCGTGAGCGATCGGCGCGATACGGTAGACTCCGTCGTCGCGGCCATCGAGTCGAGCATAGAAACTGCAGCGCTTGCATCGAGCTCATCCAAGCGCAAAAGGAAGGGTCATGAATCTGAACGACGTGTTGAATGACGAGGCCAAGCGAGCTTCGATCATCGAAGATATATGCCGCCTGGTCGACGACGAGGTCGGTAAGCAAAAGGGACTCGGCGGGGTCGCCGTCAAAGCCGGCTACAAACTGGTCCAAGGTGTGAAGCCCGGTTTCGTGCGCAGGGTCGTAGAAACCCTACTCCCGGAGTTTGCCGCTGCACTCGAGCCGATTCGCCAGCAAGCACTCTCGCAGGGGCAGCCCGTGGGAAGCTACTTCGCCACGCACCAGCAGGAGGTCGCCGACGCGCTGCTGACGGTGACCGACACGCGCGCGGGGAGCTCCGAGCATGGTTCGGTCAAAGGCGCTTATGGCAAGCTTCGGGGCTCCGCGCGGAAGAACGTCGAAAGCGCCGTTCCGGGCTTGGGCAAGATCATCGAGAAATACGGCTGAGTGCGTTACTTCGAAGACATCCGAGTCGGTGATGCACAGGAGTCCACGAAGGACTTCGAGCTCACCGAGGAGAAGATCGTGAGCTTCTGCTCGAAGTGGGACCCCCTTCCTTTTCACGTCGATGCGCAGGCCGCCGCGGCCACGCCCGTCGGGAAGCTCTTCACCTCGGCGATTCACTCGGTTGCGATCGCGATTCGGCTCGGGCACGACATGCAGACCGAGCCAGCGGCGACCGTGATGGGGCTCGGTTGGGACGAAGTTCGCTTTCATACCCCCGCCTGCGTCGGCGACCGTCTGCGGGTTCGCGGCGAAATTATCGAGACGCGTGAGTCTGCCAGCAAGCCGGGCCTGGGGATCATTCGTAGCCTGCTGACGCTCAGCAATCAGCGAGGTCAAACGGTGATTAGCCTCAAAGCCGCTGCGCTGATTCGGCGACGGCCTGCGTAGCGCTCGACTCCGCGAGGATCCGGACTATGGCAGCTCGAGCTCGGTCCCTCAGGTCGGCCACGGCTTCGCGCTCTTCGAGCTCGAGGTTTGGGTAGAGCGGTTCGCCGATTTGCACGGTCACCAGCCGGTCCTCGCGACTCTTGCTTCCGCCCGTGTCGACCTCGTTGCGTGACATCAGGCTGAAGGTTCCACGCAGTGCAACGGGCAGCACCGGTTTACCCGTGAGCACGGCGGCTTGGAACGCGCCGTTCTTGAACGCTTTCAGCTTGCCATCGGCGGTCCGGGTCCCTTCGGGAAAGACCAGTAGTGGCTTCTCGCTACGCAGTACGCTCTCAAACGCCTCGGTGACCGCGACCGCGGCGTCTTTGCCTTTGTTGCGATCCACGGGCACGTGCCCTGCCAGCCTCAGATGCCAGCCCAGGAACGGGACATTCATGACGGTTCGTTTGGCGGCCCACTTGAAGTCGCCTGGAAGCGCGGCGCCCAGCACCAGGATGTCGACCAGGCTCTCATGGTTGCTCGCGTAGACGAATCCACCGTTCGGAATGTTCTCTTGGCCCGACGCTTCGATGTAGATGCGCAGGCCTTTAGCGGAAGACTGGCTCCACTTTTTCGCCGCCCAGGTCGACGCCTTCCCGTTCGTGAGCGGGCCGACCGTCAGTGACAAGGTGGCCCAGCCCACGGTGCGGCCTCCAAACGGAACCCACTGCCGCAGCCAGCGCCCGCGTTGGCCCCAGCCCATCTCGCCACCTTTTCGGAAGATTCCCCACTCGGTGCGCGCCCAGTCGACGGTGTTCTTGAGGCCCATCTCCCGCCTGTGTACCATCCCCACCGGGCGATGAAAAGCAGCCCACGCCGGTCTCCGCATACGGATGAATGAGGTTCAGGAACGTCAGCCTGACGGACTTTTCGTAGCTCAGCGCCCTGGTGTCGGACGCGAAGCCAGAAGCGTCACCACTGTCTCGGGGGCGTCCACGTGGACCCAATGCCCGGCGCCTTGGACGAGGTGCACCGAAACCTGCGGATTTCGCTCGGCGATTCCCTCAGCGCGCTCGCGATCCGACACGGAAAACGCCATGGAATCTGCTCCGATCACGAGCCCCAGCGAGCAGCCAAGGGGCGGTGACTCGACGATGTCCCAGCAGTCGGTCCGCGCGTAGTCTTCGATGAGCTCACGGATGACCGAGAGCTCCGGTCCGAACCGGCGACCGCCATCGTTCGTTCTGCGAAGATTCATGGCGAGCCACTCGGCGATCGCTCTGGGCTGCCCGGCTTTCGCGAGAGACGCGACGAAGACCTCGCGAGATGGCCAGCTCCGAGGAAGGCTTTCGAGGGTGCGCAGCACCTCGGCTGTTGCACGCGTTTCGCCATCGGAGTTGCTTCGCGACGGAGACGCATCAATGACCCAGGCCTCCGTGCGTTGGTTCGCGCGCGAACGCAGCCACTCGAGCACCACTTTCCCGCCAAAGCTGTGGCCGATGGCACCGCCGATCGGTAGGGCGAGCGACCGTTCCAGCTCCGCGATATCATCGGTCACTGCGTGTAAAGAATGCGGCGCCTGCAGCCCGAGGGAATCCCCATGCTCACGCAGATCGACCAGGACCGCGCCCCAGTCGGGCCGAGCGGCTACGAAACGCCGAGCGATGCCGCGCCAGTTGGCGCGATTGCCCAGAATCCCATGAAGAAACAACATGAGCTTCGCGGGGTCGGCCGATTTGGCGGTAACTAGACTGTGGGCCAGCACGAGCCCGGCTTACCACAATTGGCCTCGGAACCCGATCAGCGCGCGGCTGTGGCCGTTGGCACCACGGGGATGAGCTGCATCAGCGCCTTTTCGAGCCGGTGGACGGCGCTGTCTGACATTGGGCGCCGCTTGGCGCGCGCAGCGCCTCTGTCCAGCCCGTCGAGGTAGCCCCGCATCTTGCGTCGCGCTTCATGGATGCGCCAGGCAATCGTTCCCTCGGTCGTCTGCAGAACGACCGCGGCTTCTTTGTAGTTGAGGCCTTGCAGCGTCGTGAGCACGACAGTCGTTTGGAGAAGTGGAGAGAGCCGGTCGAAAGCCTCGAGCAAAGCCCGGTATCGATCGCGGAGCTGAACTGCGCGTTCGGGGTCGCCATGCGCATCCGCAGCGATCGCGGCAACCAGGCGAGGATCGTCGAACGGAACCGTCCGCCTTCGGTTCTTGTCGCGTTTCGCATTGAGGGCCCGGTGCAGCGTGATCCGGTAAATCCACGTGAAAAACTCGCTCCGTCCCTCGAACTCTGGGAGCTTGTGATAGGCCTTGAGAAAGGCATCCTGTGTGATGTCGTCCGCGTCGCTCGCCTGACCGGTGAGATGGAGCGCCAATGCGTAGACACGCGGGCGGTACTTTCGCACCAGCTCATCAAAGGCGTTCGAGTCTCCGCGCTTGGCTCGGTCCACGAGCTCGGCCGCTTCCGCCCCGCGTTGTGCGGCTTCCGATAACTGCGGTTTCCGACTCAATCACCCTCCGCCTGTTCAGGACCCCTAAAGGCTACTCAGTTTCTTGGCCTGAGCCAAAATCGATGGGCGATGATCATCTGTACGGCGGTGTAGGATAGCTGTCGGGGCAGCCACACCACCTCGCTTGAAACGCCCAAACCAAGCTGATACATGCAACCGGCCTGCACTCTGAAGCCCTTGGAAATGGTAAGGAATTCTCTCTCTGGTTCTCCTTTGGTTCTCCTCTGGTTCTCCTCTGGTTCTCCTCTGGTTCTCCTCTGGGACCCCCCGCTCACACCCATGATCACCGACTGGTTCTACGGCCTATTTTCGAACGACCTCGCCATCGATCTAGGCACGGCGACCACCCTGATATACGTCAAGGGCCGGGGCATCGTGTCCTGCGAGCCGTCTGTGGTTGCGGTCCAGGCCGACCCGCGCGGCGGAAAACGGGTCCTAGCCGTCGGCAAAGAAGCCAAGGAGATGCTTGGTCGAACGCCCGGCTCGATCCGCGCGGTCCGCCCGCTGCGCGACGGCGTCATCGCGGATTTCGACATCACCGAAGCGATGCTTCGCTACTTCATCGCCCGCGCGCATCACGATCGCAGAACGCTCGTCAAGCCACGCATCATCATTTGCGTACCGTTTGGAATCACCGAGGTCGAAAAACGCGCGGTCAAGGAGAGCGCCGAGGGCGCCGGGGCGAGAGAAGTGTTCCTCATCGAAGAGCCCATGGCCGCGGCAATCGGTGCCGGCCTACCGATCACCGAGCCGAGCGGCAACATGGTCGTCGACATCGGAGGTGGCACGACCGAAGTGGCCGTCATCTCTCTTGCCGGAATCGTCTACTCGCAGTCCGTTCGAGTCGGCGGCGACAAGATGGATGAAGCGATCATCGCGTACCTCAAGCGCAAGTACAATCTCTTGATCGGCGAGCAAACAGCTGAGCGCGTCAAGTGCACCATTGGTACCGCCTATACGGACGGTGAAGCGGCGACGATGGAAGTGAAGGGTCGCGACATGGTCGCCGGAGTCCCAAAGACGGTGATCGTCAATGCCGACGAAATTCGCGATGCGCTCACCGAACCAATCAACGCCATCATCGAAGCGGTCATGATGGCGCTCGAACGAACCCCGCCCGAGCTCTCGGCCGACATCGTCGACAAGGGCATCGTGCTCACCGGTGGTGGCGCTCTTCTCAAGAACCTCGACGTGCTTTTGCGTGAGGAAACGGGGCTCCCCGTGATGGTTTCGGACGATCCGGTATCCGCCGTCGTCCTCGGGTCCGGCAAGGCGCTGGATCATTTGGATCTTCTCCGTGAGGTGACGATCGCATAGCGCGACGAGCAGGGACGCGGCGATGAACTACTTCCAGACCATTCGAGATGCCGCCATCTTGCTCGCCCTGCTGATCGTCCCCGCCGTCTTCTTGCGCGCCAATCTCCGAGACCCGTCGGAGCTTTCCTGGCTCGACCGTGCATTGCTCCAGGTGAGCGGGCCGGTTCAGTACGTCGCCGAGTGGGCGGCAGATGGCGTCACGAGCATCGTCGAAGACTACGTTTACTTGCTGGACGTCAAAAGCGACAACGATCACTTGCGGGCCGAGAACGATCGGTTGCAGCGTGA
>CAMYMX010000221.1 GCA_947259605.1 uncultured Polyangiaceae bacterium
GGTGAACCAGTCGGGGTAGCTCGTCAGCTTGCCCAGCGCATCGATGAGCCTCGGTCTCGGAAATCGCGTATCGGCATCCGGGACGTCCAAATCGCTGCCGCCGCGGAATTCGGTCCAGAGCCCCAGCATCGACGCCGGGATGAGGTCGTAGTTCCCGTTCTTACGTGTGTCCTCGAGCGCTCGCTCCAACTCTTGCTGGCGCTGGACCTTGATCTCATCGGCTTGCTGGGTGGTCAGCTTCCCCGTCTTGATCAGGTGGTCGATGTACACCTCGCGGACCGTCTTCTTTCGGTCGATCGCCTCATACATCTCGGGCTGGGTGAATCGCGGCTCGTCGCCTTCGTTATGGCCGTACTTTCGGTAGCAAAACAGATCGAGCACAACGTCTCCGTGGAAGCGCTGCCGGTATTCGGTGGCCAAGGTCACCGCTTGGGCGACGGCCTCCGGGTCCTCGCCGTTTACGTGGAAAACCGGGCAGCGAAGCATCCGGGTGATGTCGGTGCAGTACGAGGTCGAGCGCGAATCCTCGGGGTTGGTGGTGAAGCCAATCTGATTGTTGATGACGACGTGAATCGTGCCGCCGGTTTCGTACGCCGGGAGCCGGCTGAGGTTCAGAGTCTCGGCGACCACACCTTGGCCGACGAACGCAGCGTCGCCATGAATCAAAAGCGGCAAGACGCTGAGTCGGTTGTCATCACCTTTGCGATCTTGCTTGGCGCGGACGCGGCCTTCGACCACTGGGTTCACGAACTCCAGATGGCTCGGATTGAAGGCCAAGGTCATGTGCATGCTGTTGCCGCTCGCCGTCTTACGGTCGAGCGAGTAGCCGAGGTGGTACTTCACATCGCCTGTGCCGACGTACTTCTCGGGGTCGTCATCTTCGAACCCGGCAAAGATCTGCCGCACATTCATTTCCATGATGTTGACCATCACGTTCAGTCGTCCGCGGTGCGCCATGCCGATGACCATCTCCTCCACGCCCAGCTCGGATGCGCGCTCGGTCAGGATGTCCAGCATGGGGATCACGCTTTCGCCGCCCTCGAGGGAAAAGCGCTTGGCGCCGGTGTACTTCGTGTGCAGAAATTGCTCGAAGATCTCGGCGTCTGTGAGCTTGGTGAGGATGCGCACCTGTTGTTCGCGACTGAGATCGATGTGGTTTCCAGTGAGCTCCATGCGGTCGCGGAGCCAGTCACGCGCGTCCTGGTTCTCGAGGAAGGTGAACTCGACGCCAATCGTTCTCGAGTAGGTGTCCTTCAAGCGTGCCAGAACCGAGCGCAGCGATTCATTCGGCGGCCCGGCCATGTTGCCCGTTGCGAAGATCGTGTCCGGGTCGACATGGGCGAGTCCGTAGCGCTTCAAAACGAACTCGTCTTTCGGCGGCTTGCGATGTAAGCCCAGTGGGTCCAGGTCGGCGTAGAGATGCCCGCGCACGCGGTACGCGTTGATCAGCGCAGACAGACGAGCCTGAAGCTCGTTGGCCGCAAGTAGCTCGGACGAAGGTGGGAAGGAGGTGCGCAGCTCGGTCAAGATGGGCTCGAGCGGCGTTTCCGCGGTAGGCGGCAATAGAACCGAATTTCGTGCGCCGTCCTCGACGGCGGAGCCGTCGACGAGTGTGACGGAGCGTGTCGCCAGCGGCGCGGGTGAGCCGTTTCCATCGGAGGGCTCCTGAGCCGGACTCAGCAGTCCTGTCGCTGTGATGGGCGCCATGATCGTGCCTGCACTCGAGATCTGCGGCCACTCGGTTGGCGCGAGGCTCTCGAAGTACGAGCGCCAAGCTTCGTCCACTGCAAGCGGGTTATCCACCCACTTCAGAAACTGCTCCTCAACCAGTCCTTGGTTTACGCCGAAATCTGCGGTCATCTCCGAGTCGTGGCTCCAATAACCCCGGTTGCCGGCCGAGCCTAACGCGTTCGACTGCGAGGTGCTAGCGCGCGGGCTGGTCCCGGTGCCGGACTTGGCACATCATGGGCTCCGATGGCTAGAATCTTCATCATTCTTTGCGGCCTGCTCGGCTTCACCGCCGTGGCCCTCGGGGCATTTGGAGCGCACGGCTTGCAGTCCCGCCTCGGTTCCCTGCCAGACAGCGTCAAGCGCCTGGATTGGTGGAACACCGCCGCCCACTATCACCTGACGCATGCGCTGGCTCTCGCGCTGGCCGCCTGGCTCGTCCATCGGGGCGCAGGTGTCGCGTCGCTGGTCGCGGGCTGGGCGTTCGTCGCTGGAGTCGTGCTCTTCAGCGGCAGCCTCTACATGATGACAATTACGGGCCAGACGAAGCTTGGAATCATCACGCCTTTCGGCGGTCTGCTCTTCTTGGTCGGCTGGGGCGCGATCACGGTCGCGGGGTGGCGACTCGGGGCAGGTAGCTAGCGCTGCTGTTCCTGCTGTGCGCGAATCTGCTCGCGGAGTTGCTCCATGACCTCCGGGGGGAGCTGAGGCTGTTGCTGGCGTCCCGTCGGTGGTTGTGCTGGCGACGCGGGAGGCGGCTCGCTGGGCGCCTGGAACGCCGCGGCATCCGGCTGTAGTCGGTCGGCGAGGTACTGCGAGATCAGATAGACCGTGGGCTCGCCCCTGCGGCGAAGGTAGACCTCATCGCCCTGCTCTGTGGCGGCGCCGAGCTCGAGGACGATCGGCTCCGGGTTCCCGGTCGAGGTCAGGGTCACCGTTGCTCGCGGCTCGGTCAGCCCCGCCCTTGCGTCGGAGATGTCTGGCGCCGCGAAATCGGATGCGACGAGCCGTGCTGTGCTCGATACGGTGCGACTCACCTGCCTCGGATCGAAATTGCCGAGGGCTTTGTTTCCTTCGCGTGCGGACCAGGCTTCTCCTTCACGCTCGAAGACGAAAGTCCCCTTCGGCCCTGCAAATCGGATTGATTGGACGTCTTCAGGCTTCACGCTGACGACGTTTCGATCGCGCCAAGCCTTGAGCTCACGGTCAAACGCGTAGCGGAGCGAGCCGCTCGCTCCGAACACCTCGCGGCGCTCGTCGATTCGGACCATGGTCATTCCGTTGCCGTACTTGCCGACCATCAGCTCGCTGAGCGTCTCGTCTCCGGCCTTTACCGTGACCCGCACTGCGTTCTCGTCGTCCACCTGTAGGCGTGCATAGTGCTCCGGCTTCGTTGCCACCACGCGGCTGAGCTCCAACTCGGCGAGTCGATTGAGCGCAGAGTCGACGTTGTTCTGATCTGCCGTGGCCTCGATGGGCTCGATCACCCGCCATCCATCGTCAACCTTGGACAGTACGACTCGCGCATCTGCCGGTCGGGTGATCTCGAGCGCGGTGATCGCGGCCCTATCGAGCTCGACCGTCGGAATCTCCCCGGCGCTCGTGGGTTGACGGTTCCTGCTATTCACCGCCCAGGCCGTCACGCCGAGCAGCACGAAGAATACCAAGGCTCCTATCGCAATTCGGTTCTTTCGCCATTCCACTGAGAGCATTTCCCCCTGCTTAGAGTTTGAGCGTCTTCTTCTTGCTCAAGCGTTGCCGCCAGCGCAAAAGTCCAAAAAGCGCGAATAGGAATGGAATGCCGAGCGTGTTCAGCCAGCGATAGCCGAGCTTCTTGGAATCCCACGACTCGATCGCAGCCCTGCGCTCTGCCAGTGCCGCCTCGACGCTGCCTTCGTCGCCCTTCTCAGCGGCCGCAAGCGCAGTGCTTTCCGCGACGAGCACCGAATCCGGAATGTCGAGTGCGGGCTCCTCGGTCGTCTTGGCGCGAATCGCAATCAAGTCCGAGTCGGCAGCCAGCCAATCGATCGCATTCAGCGCCAGAGCCAGCGCGGCGTTCATCTGCACGTCGCCTTGCTGGGGGCGTGGCGGCATGAACGCGTCTTCGAGAAACGAGCCAGTGCCGACGACCAGGACGCGGACGTCCTTTTCGGCAACCAGTGGGGTGGGGATGGCGCTGGCATCGTCTTCATCGATCGGGGCCGCGAACGCCGAAGGCAGCTTGCCCTCGATAGCGACCATGAGGTCGAACGGGCCGGCTTCCGCGCTCATCTGCCAGTCCCTTGGGTTGCGTGGCGCGAGTGAAATCGTCTCTCCAGACATCGTCCAGGAGTCTTGCGACGAGCTTGCCAGCACGGTGAGCGTGCTGTTCGCATGACCGGGTGCTCGCGCTGCGCTTCTTGGAGTTGGAGCACGGGGATGGGCGGGTACGGCACGAGCACTTGCAGACCCAAGGGTCCGGCCATCGGCGCGCGGCTGCACTGTGCATCGGCCACGAGCTTCGAGCTGAGGCGAACGCCCCAAGCCCCCAGCAGGCCATCCATGCGCAGGCTCAGCGCCCGAGCCGAAGGACCAGCCTGACCCGCGAGGTCGACCGCGATCGCGCCTCCGAATACGCCAAGCGAGCCGCCGCGCATCACGAATTGATCGATACGCCTCAGCTCTTGGTCGCTGAACGGTTCCTGAGGCCCGATGACCAAGAGCGCAGCAAGCCCAGGGTCGATCTCCTGCGTAGCGTCGACCTCGCGGACTTCGTAGAGCGAAAGCACCGACCCGAGGCTGGTGAGCCCTTGCTCGAGGCTGGGGCCGCCGTGGCCGCCGACGACTCCGATCGGCTTGCGCTCGCCGACCAGCTCCTTGATCGCAGAGGTGATGGTGTATTCGAGTCCGGTGGTGTCCTGAATGACCGGAATCGTACGAGTCTGATCTAGGTAGCGGAGCACCATGCCGCGGTAGCCTTCGACGACGGCAACCTGGTCCTCCTCGATTTTTTGATGGGCGACCCTTTGTATGCCGTCGGTACGTGCGGCCTCCTGCTCGACCTCGTCGTTTGGATTGACGAAGCGGACGATGATCTGGCCGTTCGATGCGGCCGAGTACTCCGCAAGCAAGTCACGCACCTGACGTTCGGTGGCGTTGAAAGGAGGTGGGAGGTTCTCGGTGAAGTAAGCGGTGACCTCGAGGCGGTCGTCTAGGTTCGAGGCGAGCCGTTCGGACCCCTCCGCCAAGGAAAAAAGTTGGTTTTGCGTGAGGTCGATCCGGGGGGACGGGAAGTACGCGGCAAGCACGTTGAGCAAGATCAGGATGCCGCCCACGATCAGAAGAAAAATCAGGGATTCGCTAGCGGCGCGTTTTTGAACATTCGATGACATCGTTCAGCTCCACCGCCGCGCTTCGAGTGCCCGAAACGCGACAGCCAGCGCGAATACGACCACGGAAGCAAAGAAAAGAACGTCACGCAGGTCGATTACACCGCGCGCCATGCTTTGGAAATGATAGTCGAACGAAAGCCACTGCAACGTCGATGCAGCGTTCGTCGGGAGCAGCGCCAAGAACTTGTCGAGCACCCAAAAGAAGACGCTCAACGTCAGCGCAACGAAGAGCGCGATGAGTTGATTGCTCGTCCAACTGGAGGCCATCAGACCGATGGCAAGCACCGCCGAGCCCTGCAGCAGCAAGCCGAGGTAGCCGCTCCAGACCGGGCCCCAGTCGAGGTCGCCCAGCGTGGAGACGCTGAGCGGGTAGCTGATGGTCAGCGCGAGGAGGACCGCATAGAGGCCCAAAACGCCCAAGAACTTCCCTAGGATCACCTGCGCCTCGGTCACCGGCATGGTGATGAGCAGCTCGATCGTGCCGGTTCGCTTCTCTTCGGCGAGAAGGCCCATCGTGAGCGCAGGAAGTGAGAAGACGAGGATCAAGCCGAGCCAGCGAAACATCTCTCGCGCACTTGCCCGACCGAAGAGAAAGAAGGTCTTCCAGAAGAAGAAACCAAGCGTGAGCAGGATGATGCAAATGACGATGTAGGCTACAGGACCGTTGAAGTAGCTACGGAACTGGCGCCCGGCGATGGTGAGAACCGATCTCATGATGAGGCTCCTCCGTTGCCCGTGGTGAGCTGTCGAAAGATGTCTTCGAGGTTTTCGCCGCGCTGCTCGAGGCCGAGGAGCACGAGCTTGGCGGACACAGCTGCCTGAAAGATTTCAGCGCGGAGGTCCTGATTGCCCTTGGGGACGATTTCGACCGACAGCTCTCCAGGCGCGCTGCCCGCGTGCTCTTTCACGCTATGCGCATCGCCGATGACGGAAAACACCTCGCGGATTTCACTGGAGCTGTGGCCGTTCTGCCTCACCGTCGCCATGAATCGCGGCTTTCCGGCGCGCGCGGCGAGCTCGTCGGGTGTGTCGTCGGCCACGAGTTGCCCCTGCGAGATGATCAGGACACGCCCGCAGGTCAGCCGAACCTCCGCGAGATTGTGGGTCGAGAGAATGATCGTACGCTCTCGACCGATCTCCCGAATCAACTCCCGAATCTCAGAGGCCTGGTTCGGGTCGAGGCCGCTCATCGGCTCATCGAGGATCAGCACGGGCGGCTCGTGAATCAGTGCCTG
>CAMYMX010000222.1 GCA_947259605.1 uncultured Polyangiaceae bacterium
ACGTCCCGTTGCCCCATATCTTCACGACGCTGACGCCGCATGCGTTCGCGCCTCCGTCAAACACACCCCGTCCTGCGGCGCCTGTTTCCAGCCGGCCAAACCCGCCTGCTCCCGCCTCCCTTCATGGGTCTTCCAACCCTCCGCCGGCGTCGGCGTCCGATCCCGCGATCGCTGCGCAGCTCGACGAGCTCGCGCAGGCGAGCTCGCGCGATGAGGTCGTGCGCGTCGCCTGTCGGGCCTGCCTCGCCGCCGCGCGGGGCGCCGCGTTCCTCGCGCTACGCAAGGGCGTGTTTCGCGGATGGGATGGCGCGGGCGACGAGGTGACGAGCGCAGGGATTCGAAGCCTTTGGATCCCCGCGACCAATCCCTCGATTCTCAACGAAGTCCTCCACAGCGGTCGGGCGTTCCACGGTGCCTACGGCCAAACCGCGGCCGATCATCTCTTCCGGGCAGCGTTTGGGATCCATGGGCGCGAGGTCATCGTGCTCCCGGTCCTCGTCGGCTCTCGCATGGTTGGGGTCCTGTGCGCCAACGATCCGGCGCCCCCGTCGGCGGCCATCGAAGGGATCGCCGACGCGATGGGCCGGGCCTTCGAGCACCTCATCGTTTCGCAGAAATCGCAGGGTTAATCGGCGAAAACCGCCTGGAGGCCGGGTTCGGTCGCCTTGGCGAGCCGAAGGAGCCGTCGCCGTTCCCGAAGGATCGAGGATGCATAGCCGTTCTGCTTGTCGCAGCGGCCCGAATTGTACCAGGCCAGGCCCTTGTGAACGTCGCCCCCGCAGCGGCCGACCGCCCACTTGTAAAGACCCAGGCCGGCTTCGAGCACCTCCCGCTGGCAGGCGCCTGGACGACGACTGCAGTTGTCGCGGTATTGCGCGTTGTAGACGAAGGGGACGCTCTTGCCTCGGTACCTGGGATTGAGCTGCACGACGCCGCGAGCGCCAACCGGACTTACGGCCAGCGGGTTGAGTCCGGATTCGCGCACGGCAATGCCTGCAGTGAGAAACGGGTCCACGCCGGCCCGGTTGCTCGTCTCGGTGATCAGACGCGAAAGCGTCGCGATGCGGGCGCGGCATCCACCGTCGCTCACACGGCAGTGCTGCACGTGAATCGGCTTGCCTTGCCGGCTCTCGCGTACGATCAGACGGGCGTCGATCGCGCGCGCGAGCGCAAGTGACGTGGGATGGTCACCGACCGCGATGCGGTAGTCGATTCCTCCTGCGGCAGGAGCCTGCAGCTCTTCCGCCAACGTGGGACCCGCTTCTGTTCGCGAGTTCCACGCGCTGAGAAAAACAACGCCAATGACCAATAGTACGATTCGCATGACTCGCTCCCGATAACCATCAAGAGGCCGGGACGGTAGGGCATGCGCTTACCTTGCGCCACCCCCAGGTGGCTCAGGTGTATCCATCTGGCTACAGTTGCTCGACCTCGGCCTCGGGGGCCGGCTCTGGCTCTGCACGCTTTTTCTCAGTGTCTTCGGCGGGTTGCGGAGTGGATTCCGAGTCTGCTTCTAGTTCGATGGGCTCGCTTTTGGAGCTTTCGGAACGGTCCGACGCGTCTTTGGCTTCGGCCGATTCGTCCCGGCTGCCCTCTTCGCCCGCCTCGTCCCGACCACCACGCCGCCGGCCCCGACGTCGGCCTCGCCGTCGCTTGTTGTTGTCCGAATCCTCGCCCTCGTCGGCGTTGGAGCTCGCTGCGCTGCTGCTGGCGCGCGGCGCACCGCCTCCAAGCGAGTCGAGAAGCTCCACGTCGAGCACGGCCAAGGGAAGCGAGGCGCGGTGAATCCCCACGCCGACTTCTTCCATCGAGACGGCAAGCGCGTCCCCGTCGAAGACAGCGCAGGGCGCGGCGCCTTCCGCATGCGCTTCACCGAGGATGCCCTCGCGGACCTGCCCCAGGGTGATTAGCCAACCGACGCGCGCGTGATCGAAATGATGAAGCCCGCCGCGCAGCGCGACGACGGCGTCGTTTTGGATGGGTTGATTGCCACGAAAGATCGTGATCGCCAGCGGCGTTTCCTCGGGACCCCGCCGCAGCGTGCCCGCGAGGCTGAAGTCGCCCGCATCGGCGCGAACGCCGCGGAGCGAATGAACGCCAACCGCGTTGAGCCAGGTGGCCAGGAGCTCGAGCAAGGCGCCATCGGGCAGGCTTCGCAGCCGCTTGATGAATGCCCGGCGCACACTCTGCCGCTGCCGGTCCGCGGCACGGATCGCGTCCCGCTCGGCGTTGACGGCATCGCTCGGCAGGTCCCATTCGAGCAGGGCGAGGAGCCCATCGACCTCACGGAACCGCGGGCGCCCGCCCGATGCCCGTCGCTTGGCGTTGTCGCCCCGGACGGCGGCGCCCAGCGTGGGGGCCAGGAGGGCTGGGGTCCCGGCGAGCCTGCCGGTGCCGATCAAGGCCTCCGCGACCTGGACCAGGGTCCCCGGTTTGCGGCTGCCACCACGAAGCGCCGTTTCGATGGCGTCGGAAAGGTCCCGGCCCACGGGCTCGCCGGCTTCCGCGGCCCTGTTCGCAGGTGCCGGAGGCTCTTTGCGGCTCCGGCTGCGGGAGGCCGGCCGACGTTCCCGTTCCGGCCGGGCATCTGACGTCGATGCGCCCTCGGCGTCGCGCTCGCGTCGCCTTCTGGGACGGCGCTTGCGTGGCCGACGGGCATCGCGCGACTCGTCATCGAGGTTGGCGAGAATCAACTCGTCGTCATCGTCTTCTTCGGGGAAAACATCGGCCCCTGGAAGGTCTTGCGCCGCAACCAGAGTCTCTTCGTCAGCTTCTTCTACGTCCACGGCGGCCGCGGTCTCGTCGTCGCCGGCCTTCGGCTCCGAGGCCTCGGGGGCGTCGCTGTCGGAGGTGTCGCCGGCTGCTTCCTCGATGGCCTCCTCCGGGGATTCCCGCAGGGCGAAGACCCCCGGCTTGACCTTGAGGATCGGAGCATCGCCTCGGTCTTTTTTGACCATGGTGGCGAGCCTCGAGCTCATCGTCGTTTCCGGGGTCTTACCGACGTGTGAAAGAAGGTTTTTCTCTATCGCGATTTCGGTGATTTTCTTGTAGTGGAGGGGCTTTCCGGCCGAGCGGAGAACCTCCACGGCTGCTTCCGTGAATGTCATTTTGGTATTTGTTCCTGTCACTCCGGTGGGCGATACGAGGGGTCGCGACGGGGAGCGGAGATTCGCTCCACCCGCGCATTGCTCCGTTGCCCTAAGGGCCGTGAGCTATGCTCGTTCGCACTTCCACCGGACAAAAGCGGTCATTGAGTTGATTTTTGGGTCGACAGACCCATTCGTGCTTTCTCGGTACCACTGAGCCCGCGGCAAGGCAATGAAACGTGACCTCCAGAGGCGACAAATCGATCCTCGGCCGGGGGGCCTGTCGTGAAGCCTGCGCAGTTATGGGCCTTAATCCCTGTGGATTTGACTTTGGCAGATCCGAGGCCCATACGGCGGGTTTGTCGGTAATTGGCTCTGGCCGATCGCCGCTGTTACAGCCAAATGGGCATGGGCAGTGGTCGTTTGTGTCAGATGGGCGTCGCCGCTGTGGCACGCGAGACACGGGCGCTGGGACCCGTCGCAGCGTTTTTGGGGTGAAGTGGGTTGGCCCGCTCTTCGCATTGGTCGCGCTTCGAGGAGAATCGAATGAAGGACAAAGAGATTGGCATACTGCTCGGGGGCGTGAGCGCGGAGCGCGAGATTTCCGTCAAGACCGGAGAAGCCATGTTCGAGGCGCTCGCGGCCCGTGGGTACCGGGTCCAAAAGGTCTTCGTGGACGGGGACATCGACCAGGTGCTGCGGCAGACCAAGATCGACCTCGCGGTCATCGCCCTTCACGGCACCTACGGCGAAGATGGCTGCATCCAGGGCCTGCTCGAGACGCTGGGCATTCCCTACACCGGATCGGGCGTCCTTGCGAGCGCACTGTCGATGGACAAGCTGAAGAGCAAGGAGCTTTTTCGCCTCTATAACGTGCCGACGCCTTCGTACTACGCGGTGCGGCGCGACGACCTCGACCGGCTCGAACAGATTCACAGCTCGTTTGGATTCCCGAGCTTCGTCAAGCCCCGCAGCGGTGGTTCGAGCGTCGGCGCCGGAGGGGCCACGACCATGAGCGAGCTGCGGCAGCGCTGCGAGGACGCGGGCCGGTTCGACGATTGGATTCTCGTCGAACGTCTGATCCGAGGTCGGGAAGTGGCGGTTGGGCTGCTCGACGGCAATGCCCTCGGCGCGATTGAAATCGAGCCCAAGGGCGGGTTCTACGACTACAAGTCGAAGTACCAAAAAGGGCAGAGCGAATATCACTTCCCCGCCCGGCTTTCGCCGACCCGCTACCAGGGCGTGCTGCATCTGGCAGAGCGCGCGGTCCACGCCGTCGGCGCGACCGGTGCGACCCGTGTCGACCTGCTGGTGACCTCGGACGAGAACGAGTACGTCCTCGAGGTCAATACGCTGCCCGGGATGACCCCCACGTCCTTGCTGCCCAAAATCGCCGCAGGGGCCGGCTACGACTTCGGTGACCTCTGCGAGGCCATTCTCGAGCGGGCCGCTCTCCACGCCGGTGACGGGCTTCCAAGCGTCTCCGAGGCCGACCGCGCCGTGTCCACCGGCAGCCGCGTACCGATCGCGCCCGCGGAATAGCACCCGCTCTTCGAGCCGCCTCGGAGGCCGGTGGTTTTCGCCAAGAGCATTCTTGACAATTCCGATGTGGGAACACATAGATCCCGCAGAGTGAAGCTCTCCAACAAAGGCCGATATGGCGTCCGCGCTATCTTTGACATCGCCTTTCACAGCGCTGGCAAGGCGACGCAGATCAAGGACATCTCGCGCCGGCAGGCGATCCCGCCGCGCTTCCTCGAGCAGATCTTTCAGGACCTCAAGCGGGCGGGGCTCGTGACGTCCAAGCGTGGGCCTCGAGGTGGTTATGCCCTTGCGATGGATCCGGACGATATTCGGCTCGGCGACATCGTGCGCGCGCTCGAAGGGCCCATTCTCCTGGCCGGCAACGACGGGAGTGGCGATGCGGACGAAACCAGCCGAGTCGTGACCGAAACCGTCTTTTCCGAGCTTTCCGACAACATCGAGGCGTGCTTTGACGCGGTCACGATCCAAGATCTCTGCAATCGAGGCGATGCGCACGGAGTTCGCCGCGCGCCGCCTCGCCGCTACGTATATTCGATCTGATGTCCGCAGTCGTTGTTGAAAGCGTCCTCGATCTCATCGGCGAAACCCCCGTCGTTCGCTTGCGCGATCTCTCGCCCGAAGGCGGCGCGACGATTTGGGGCAAGTGCGAGCACCTCAATCCAGGCGGCTCGGTCAAAGATCGCATCTGCCTCGCGATGATCGAAGCGGCCGAAGCCCAAGGCCGGCTGAAGCCGGGCGACACCATCGTGGAGCCGACCAGTGGCAACACGGGCATCGGCCTGGCGCTGGTCTGCGCGCGCAAAGGGTACAAGCTCGTCCTGACGATGCCTGCGAGCATGTCGCTCGAACGGCGCGCCTTACTCGAAGCCTACGGCGTTGAAATCGTGCTCACCGCGCCCGACCGTGTGATGGAAGGCGCGATGGAGGCGGCCCGCCGCATCGTCGAAGAGCGCGGCGCGTTCATGCCCGAGCAGTTTTCGAATCCGGCTAACCCAGCGGTGCATGCAACAACGACCGCGTCCGAGCTCTTGCGCTCGTTCGAGGGGGAAACGATCGACGCCTTCGTCGCAGCGGTCGGCACCGGGGGCACCGTGAGCGGCGTCGGCGAAGCCCTCAAAGCACGCAACCCCGATGTGCGCGTCGTCGCGGTCGAGCCTGCCGCGAGCCCGGTGCTCCTCGGTGGCCCTCCGGGACCTACGAAGATTCAGGGCCTCAACGCAGGCTTCATCCCGAAGAACTACCACGCCGAAGTCGTCGACGAAGTGATCGGCGTCAGCGATCAGGATGCCTGGGACACGAAGCTCGCGCTCGCGAAGCAAGAGGGTTTGCTCCTCGGCATCAGCGCGGGGGCCAACGTCTGGGCATCGATCGAGGTTGCCAAGCAGCTCGGGCCCGACAAGACGGTCGTGACCATTCTCTGCGACACGGGCGAGCGCTACTTCAGCTTGGGGGAGTACTTCAGGTGACGGCGACGCATCGTGTTTTGGTTGTCGGGGCCGGCGGGCTCGGCTCTCCGGTGCTTCGCCTGCTCGCGCAGAGCGGCGCCGCGGAGATCACCATCATCGACGACGACCGGGTCGACGAGAGCAACCTGCACCGGCAGACCCTCTACACCCGCGACGACGTCGGGCGATCGAAAATCGAGCGCGCGGTGGCGGTGCTTCGCGAGCGTTCGCCTGGGCTCTCGGTTACAGC
>CAMYMX010000223.1 GCA_947259605.1 uncultured Polyangiaceae bacterium
CGATGCTGGTCTTGTTGATCTCGACCTGGTTGTCGATTCGAGTGGGGGCCCGGCTGTTTCGAGTGGGGTTCCTGCTGACCGGGACGATGCCGTCGCTGGCGGAGCTTTGGCGTCAAGCCCGCTAAGATCAGCGGGGCGCAGCTCTACTCGAAGGGCGCCGGCATCGGCAGCGCGACCTCTTCGATGAGCGCACCAGTCGTCGTCTCCGCTGCCGAATAAACCGACACGCGCATGGCGGCGAAATCGAGTACTGTGAACGACTGCTTGTCCTTGCGGTGAATCGTTCCGGCATTGACCACCGTGAGCCCCGGAAACACGCGGACCATTCTGTGGTGGGTATGCCCGCCGATCATGAACTGAACCTCGCCATCGAGCATCAGCTCTCGAAGCGTCGGCATGTCTTGGAGGGCGTATCCTCGAGTGTCGGGCAGAAGCCAGGCTTCATCGTCTTCCCCAACGCCGTGGCAGAGCATCGCTTCCCCCGCCGGGGTGGAGTACCGGCGCGTTCGCGGCAGCGCTTCGATGAATGCCCGTGAGGCGTCGCTGATCTCGAGCGTGGCGTTCTCGAGAGACCGCTGCTCGCCCGACAGCAACCAGCGATCGTGATTGCCAGCGACGCATTGGACGCCTCGCGCCTCCAGCAAGCCGAGGGTCGTATCCGCATCGCCGTGACCATCGACCAAATCACCGACGCAGAGAATCGCTTCGAGGCTCATCGAGCCAAGCGCATCGAGCACGCGCTCGAGCGTTTCAGCCTCGCAGTGGACGTCGCCGATCACCCCCAATCGGCCGAGCTTGCCCGTCTCGCTCACGGCTCCAACTTAGGTGCTTTTAACCGCCTAGCCAAGAAGTACGCGACTGGTGCTCGCTGGCCTCCTGTTGTAGACCCGCTTCCATGCTCGACCTGCGCCATGTGAGCGAGAATCTGCCCGAGGTTAAGGCGGCCCTGACGCGCCGAGGTTTCGCCGATGCGAAGCTGCTGGATCGACTGGGGTCCCTCGCCGAAGAGCGACGATCGGTCATCACCGGGGTTGAGGCGCTGCGGCAGGCGCGAAACGAAGCCAGCCAGGCTATGGCAAAGGTCGCTGACAAGAAGTCCGACGAGTTTCAGGCGAAGCGCGAGCAGCTCCGCAGCCTGGGCGACCAAATCAAGCAGGGCGAATCCCGGCAAGGCGAAGTCGAGGCCGAGCTCGAATCGATCTTGCTCAACCTTCCGAACCTACCTCATGCCAGCACGCCTGACGGACTCAGCGAAGACGAAAACGTCGAGCTCCGGGTTTGGGGTGACAAGCCGGCCTTTGGCTTCGACGTCGTGGATCACGTCGAGATCGGCACGAGGCTCGACATCCTCGACTTCGAGCGTGCAGCCAAGATCAGCGGCTCGCGCTTCGTCGTACTCAAGGGCCTTGGGGCTCGCCTCAATCGCGCGTTGATGCAGTTCATGCTCGACGTTCACAGCACCGAACATGGGTACCAAGAGGTGTGGCCGCCGGTGCTCGTCAAAGACAGCGCCATGCGCGGCACCGGCCAGCTTCCAAAGTTCGCCAAAGACGCGTTCCGCATGGCCAAAGACGAGGAATGGGAAGCAGAGGCCGAGGCGCAGGGGCACGACCTGTATCTCGTACCGACCGCCGAAGTCCCGCTCACCAATCTCCACGCAGACGAGATTCTCTCTGGAGCCGACCTGCCGATCGCATACACCGGATACACCGCCTGCTTTCGAAGCGAGGCAGGGAGCTACGGCAAAGACACACGCGGCATGATTCGGGTTCATCAGTTCGACAAGGTCGAGCTGGTCCGCTTTTGTCATCCAGAACGAGGCGAGGCGGAGCTCGAAGCGCTCACCCATCACGCCGAGTCGATCCTGCAAAAGCTCGGCCTCCACCATCGCGTCGTGCAGCTCTGCGCTGGAGACATGGGGTTTGCGGCGCAGAAATCCTACGACCTGGAGGTGTGGCTCCCCGCGCAGAACACCTACCGAGAGATTTCGAGCTGTTCTTGGTTTGGAGACTTCCAGGCACGGCGAATGCAGGCGCGGTTTCGGCCCGAAGAAAAAGCCAAGCCCCGCTTCCTTCACACACTCAACGGCTCGGGCCTTGCAATCGGCCGGACGCTGGTCGCCATTCTAGAGCAGAATCAACAGGCCGACGGAAGCGTGCTGATTCCTAAAGCGTTGCGCCCGTACATGGCCGGCCTAAAAAGAATCTCAGCGGCCTAGATCAAGATCAGATGACCATTCGATGACGACGCTCGAGATCGAACGCGACGTTTCGCTGGCCCCGCTCACCAGCTTGGAGCTCGGCGGACCCGCGAAGTATTTCGTCCGCGCCGCCGATGAAACCAGCCTCGTCGACGCGCTTCGTTGGGCGGCGAACGAAGAAGTACCGTCGGCAATCTTGGCTGGCGGTTCAAACCTCATCGTGCCTGACGAGGGCTACGAAGGGTTGGTCATTCAAATGGCAATCGCCGAGCTCGATTTTCGTGGGGGCGGAACGGTGAGCGCTGGGGCCGGAGTCGCTTGGGAAAAGGTCGTGGAAGGCGCGGTCGATCGCGGCTGGGCAGGGCTCGAATGCCTCTCGGGGATACCCGGGTCCACCGGTGCGACGCCCATCCAGAATGTCGGAGCCTACGGTGCAGAAGTCGCCGAGGTGATCGCACGGGTCCGTGTGCTTCGCCGCGACACGCTCACGTTCGATGAGCTCACTCCGGAGGACTGCGGCTTCGGGTATCGCGACAGCCGGTTCAAACGAGAGCCCGATCGCTTCGTCGTGTCCGGCGTGGATTTTGCCCTGCGCCCAAACGGCCCCGGAGCGATTCGCTACGCCGAGCTTGCAAAGCACGTCGGACCCGATGCCACGCTTGCCGAGATCCGGCGCACTGTGCGTGCCCTTCGCCGCCAGAAGTCCATGTTGATCGAGCCGAACGACCCCAACCGTCGAAGCGCTGGCTCCTTCTTCCTGAATCCGGTCGTCGCCCTCGCGGATGCCGACCGGCTAGTCGAGCAGGCGATCAACGAGAAGCTGGTGAGCGCTATCGACGAAGTTCCGCGCTACGCCGCCGAGGGCGCCCAGGTGAAGCTCGCGGCTGGATGGCTCATTGAAAAGGCCGGAGTCGCGAAGGGTACCCGGCGCGGCGCGATGGGCGTCTCGAGCAAGCATGCCCTGGCGCTCGTCCACCACGGCGGCGGCACCACCGCCGAGCTGCTCGCGTTTGCCGACGAGATTCGTGCGCGCGTGCTCGACCGCTTCGGCGTCACACTCGAACGCGAGCCGCGACTGCTGGTCTAGATCACTGTGCGAACGGGTCGCTGAACGCCGGGTTGGTCAACAACTCCTCGTCGGTCAGCGTGCGAAGAAAAGCAATGAGGTCCTGCTTTTCTTGCTCGGTGATCTCGAAACCGTTCAGAAAGCTGCTCTTGTTGGGGTTGTCGAAGCCGTCGCCCGCATTGGGCCCGCTTTCGATCATGCGGCCGCCGCGGGCATAGTGATCCACCACCTCTTCGAGCGTGGCGATCGAGCCATCGTGCATGTAGGGGGCGGTCACTGCGATGTTGCGAAGGCTTGGCGGCTTGAACTTTCCCTTGTCGGCTGGGTCGTTCGTGATGTCGAAGAGCCCCTGATTGCCTTCCGGGTAGCTCCCGTCCGCGTCGAGGTTGTACAGGCCGTTGTTGATGAAGGTCTGTTGATTGAATTCGCTACCGTCGTGATCGACCGCCTGGGAGAGCAGGAAGCCCCCATGACAGTGGAAGCACTCCAAGGCATCGGGCACGCCCGCCTCGGTGGTGCCGCCAAAGAACAGTGCCTTGCCGCGTTGCTCGGACAAGGTTAGCGCGCTCGAGCCGCGGTCGTGCTTCGAGTTGAAGCTGGTCAGCGCCCGCTGAAAAGAAGCGATCGCCTTGGTGATGCTGTCCAGATTAATCGGATCGGCCTGATTCGGAAAAGCCTCGGCGAACATCGCCGAATACCGCTCGACCTCGCGCAGCCGGCGAAGAAGCTCCGCTTCCATGTTGGTCATCCCAAGCTCGACCGGGTCCTCACCGAACATCGGCACCAGGGCTTGCTCTTCGAGGCGCACCACGGCCGGGTTTGCCCAGGTGAGCGATGCCGCGTAGCCCGCGTTGGCCACGCTCATCGAGCTGCGCGGATGAATCTCGCCCGTCGAGCCTTCCGCTTGGGCTAGTCCATCGGTGAAGGCGAGCTCCTGCCGATGACAGCTCCCGCAGCTCTGGGTCTGGTTCCCCGAAAGCTTCGTGTCGTAGAACAGAAAACGACCGAGCTCGACCTTTGCCTCGGACATCGGGTTGTCCTCGGGAACGCGCGGCGGGGGCACGGTGTCCGGAAGGTTCCAGACCCATGCCCCGGACGCGGATGCGGTGTCGCTGTCACCGCATCCGGCCCAGAGGAGCAATGGCAACAAGATAAGCGTGTGGGAGAGGTGTTTCATGGTGAGGTGTGACGGAGTCGTATCCAGGTGATGAGCAAGAAACTCACTCGGCTGAGAAAAATTGCTGTGTTCCGGCGGGGGTCTCACCGAAGGGCAGGCCCAAATTGGCGAACAAGGGTCCGCAATCCGTGTCGGCCGGTTTCGACATGCAGCCCGCGTCGACCGCCATGTTCTGATCGAGCGCTGCGCCCTCAACCAGTTCCGCGTAGTCGGCCACCACGGTGCTCGCGCCCGCATCGAATGCACCAAACTCGACCTCGACACGGTTGCCATTCGCGCATTCTGTCACACCGCCGGCCATAGCGTCGCCCACACAGCCGGTGCTACCGAGGTGCATGCGCCAGTCGGTTTCGCTGAACTGCCCGGAGTCGATTCGGAGGAACTTGTAGCCGCCCTGCCAGTTCCAGAAGAGCGAGGTGAGGTTCAACGGGCTCGGCGCCGTTGCGCTGTTCACGTGGTTGATCTCGAAGGGGACGCCCATTTTGAAGCGAAGGCCGTCGTAGTCCCCGGCGGGCACGGTGCCGCGCACGCTATCGTTGAGCTCTGGGTCGCCAAGCTCGCCGCAGTCGTCTTCGAAGTCTAGCAGAGCGACGCCACTGTTCTGGAAGCTGTTCTCTTCGAGCTGAACCGGCACCCAGGCGCCGGCGGCGTTCTTGAGCTCGACCTCTTGGACATAGAACCGGAAGTCGCTGAGCACGAGCGAGGTATCGTTCGCGCCGAGGTTGTTGTAGGTGTTCCCGCAGACAAACGCCTCCGTGCCCACGACGGCGGCAAAGCTGAGCTCGACGTCCTGTTGCTCTTGCGGCGCGCTCGCGTCGTCCCCGCAACCCAAAGCCAAGGCGCTGAGCGCCATCAGTGTCCCTAGTCTCTTCATTCCATTCTCCGCGGTCTTTAGAGCCCGTCTTCCTTGCTGGGAAGGACAGCCTGCAACGACGACCGTACGTTTTCGGTTATCCGTTGTTGCACCGCGGTTGAGTCCTGCAGTGCAAAATCGATGCCATCGAACCACTTCGTATGGTCGATCTGAATGGAGACGCTCTCGACGACCGGGCCGTCGAACACGAGCGGACGGTCGAATCGCATCTCGCAAGGGAGGATCTCCCAGATCTCGGCGAGGAGAGCGGCCTGGTCCTCGCCCGCCTCGTCCTCGACCCGGCCCGCGATGACGACGCTGTTCTGCATCATATCCACGTTTTCGTCGGTCAATCCCTCCGCGTCCTGGTCAGCGGGCATCCCGATGACGCGAATCCCGCAGTAGCGCCCCGGAGGCGGCCGGAGGGTTCCCGCAAAGAGCGGGACTCCGGCACTTTCCATGAGATCGATCACCAGCGGGACGCCCAGGCTCGTCGGCGACGAGAACTCGTGCGCTTTCGCTCTCGCAGCTCTGACAAGTTTCCAGAGATCCAGGACGAAATTGTCGCAGCGGATCAGCTCGACCCGGCCGACCGCGATCACCGCCCGGTCGAGTCGCACCCGGTATCCCAAGTCGGTGCGGACTGCTGCTGGAGTCGCTGCAGGCTGGTAGGCGACATCGACCTCGATGCCGTCGGTCACCCGCATGCAGTTCGGCAGCAGCGCCATGCTGAAGAGCACAGCTGCGATCACGAAACTAAATCTCATAGACCAGCCCTGCTGTGAGCGCGAGACCTTCGACGTGGCTTCCGTCGAGCCGCTGAATCATCGGCACGGCCGCGGTGAAATGCAGCAGAACCTTGTCGTGCGGCAGGCCCACCAAGCCAAACGTTCCGTACGTGATGTGTCCGCCGGTGTTCGGGTCGCGAACGCCAGCGATGTAGCCCGGCTGGTCGATTCGGAACTCGACTCCCAGCTGAAAGGCGAGAAAGCGCCAAGGCTGAAACTGTCCAAGCGCGGTTTG
>CAMYMX010000224.1 GCA_947259605.1 uncultured Polyangiaceae bacterium
CCATGCACGCGATTGAAGCGATCTTTGCGGACATGCTTCGGGAGCGCCACCGCAACACCGATGTCAACGACAACGATCTCTTCACACGGATCTGCGCGTCCTGGGACGATGTGCCGAGCCCTGCGCGCGAAGTCGGAATCGCCCGCGATGTGATCGTCGTTCAAATGGGGTCGCAATCCAATCTGTTTGCGGCGATGGCGTGGACACTGATTTTCGCACTTCGCCACCCCAACATCGTCGACCAGATTCTTTCCGAGGGCGATAGCGTTCTCGATGCGTTCAGTCACGAATCCATTCGAATGAGCCAGCGCTCGATCGTCTTGCGGCGAGTCGTGAGTTCAGTCGAAGTCGCCGACGAGAATGCCACCTATCGCGTGGGACCGGGCACCCTCATCGCAACGATGCTGTCGGTCACCAATCAGTCCGCCGCAAGAGAGCTCGACCAGTTCGACGAGAAGAACTACCGAGGCGCATCTTTTCTTCGTGCCAATGATCTGCCCGCGCGGGAGCTGGTGACCACCTACGGCCACGGCAAGCACACGTGCCCCGCGCACCGCTTCTCGACCTCCGCCATTCGGCACTCCGTAGGAGAGATCTTCCGACGCTACGAGCTCAGCGCAGAGTTCGACGAGCCGCTCCCCTTGCCACGCCAGATCGGTGGAGTCGCGCGTGCGGATCGACCCTGCACCGTTCGGTACGTGTCCCGCAGGTAGCGACTTCGATGCTTTTCAGGTGCGCGTTGGTCCATCTGCGTACACCCTACCGGCCATGCTCAACCTTTCGTCCCATCAATCGCTCCTCATCGTCTCGTTGCTGATTTTGGCAGGTTGCAGCGAATCCAACGGCGGCGCCGGCTCAGCCGGGCCGAGCGGTCCCCTTCCGTCACTTCAAGCGGTTCCGGATGCTGTCGGGGGCGGTCGCATCGTAGACGCGTCGGGGCGAGAGGTCCTCCTTCGCGGCGTCAACGTCAACGCCCTGGTCGAGTACTGGCAATACAGCGAAGAGCTCTTCACGACCTATGCGTTCACCGAGGAAGACGCCGATTTAATTGCCGCCATGGGCTGGACCGCGGTTCGCCTTCTCGTCAGCTGGTCGCTCGTCGAGCCCGCACCTGGAGAATACGACGAGGCCTATCTCGACCAAGTAGCCGCGGCGATTGCGATGCTCCGCGAGCGGAAAGTCTATACGATACTCGATCTTCACCAAGATGCCTGGGATGCTTCCTTGGCGGCGCCACCGGAGGAGGTCTGCGAGGGAGATGCCGTACCGGCTGGCGCCTGGGATGGAGCGCCCGAGTGGGCAACCTTTGACGGCGGCGCGGCTCGCTGTGAGAGCGGTGGTCAGCGCGAGTTCGTTCCAGCCGTGCGCGCCGCATGGCTCTCTTTCCTCGATGACGTCGAAGGTCCGGGCGGAGTCAAGCTCCAAACCCGCTACATCCAGATGTTCGCGCATCTCGTCTCGAGGTTCGCCAACGACGACGCGGTGGCCGGCTACGACCTCATGAACGAGCCCAACGTGTTCGATACCCCCGACCAACCGCTCCTCAGCGTCTTCTACGAGAACGCGCTCGCTGCGATGCGGCAAGCCGAGGAAGACATCGGCGCGCCGCGCCGGCTATTTCTCTTCGAGCCAACCGCAGGCTGGCTGCTGGGCTTCCCGGCGCCTCCCCCCTTCGAGCACGACGACCAGGTGGTCTACTCGCCGCACATCTATCAGGGAGGCATCAGCGGCGGGACACTCGAGGACGGGTTCGCGCGAGCTGCAGACGAGGCCTCACGCCTCTATGACGGCGCACCGGTGCTCACCGGCGAATGGGGCAGCGACCCCGACCGCGCTGCTGCGCCCGAAGACGATTACTTCGAACGCCACCTCGCCGAGCAGGAAAACTACCGCTTTGGGGCGACGATGTGGACATGGAGAGAAGCCTGCGGCGACCCCCACAAGTATGCGCCCGCACGAGAGGGATTGGTTCCCCAAGTCTGGGGCTTTTTCGAGGTGGACTGCGTCACCAACGCGATCACCGGCCCACGCACGGCGCTAACAGAAGTTCTCCAAAAAATGGCGATCCGGTTCGCGCCCGGCGCGCTGAGCTCGGTCGAGTGGTCACCGGACGACAGCGCGCTCGAGGCGGCCGGCAACGACGCGCCCGCAGGCAATCGACTCGAGGCCTTCGTGCCGACGGACGACGCCTCGTCGGTCCAGATTGACCTAGCCGGCTTGGACGCACTCGACTCGACGCCATGGTTCGGAGGAACGCTCTTTCACGCGCGCGCCACGGGCGGCCCTTGGTCGATCCGCATCACGCGATGAACGCAGCACCCTCATGAAGCTCGCTTTTCTCGGCGTTCAGCAGATCCAAGCCCCCCTTCGCACGTCCATTGATGAGAACAGGGGAATCACGCCGGGTTCGGCGGGTTTCTCGTCCGAGCCAGTGGGTCTGCGATAGCTTGATCTCGAGAGGAACCCCTATGCGCCTTCGTCCTGCAATCCCCTTCATGCTTGCTCTTCTCGTGCCGGCGCTCCTCGCAACGAATGTCACTGCGCAGCGTCTGACGCCGGGCGAGGTTCCGGACAGCCTCAAGCCCTGGGTGCCATGGGTCCTGCAGGCCGCGCCCAACCATCGTTGCACCCTTGCCGGCGGTGCGGCCATCTGTCGCTGGCCGGGCCCGTTGGCGTTGAGCGTGGATGATGAGGGCGCCCGTTTTGAGCAACGCTTTTTTCTCGACCGCGACGGAGAGGTTCAGCTTCCGGGCAGCCCGACCCTCTGGCCGCAGGGCGTTCAGGTCGATGGCCAGCCCGTGGTCGTGCTCCAAGAGGGCGAGCGACCGGTAGTGCGACTGCAATCCGGCAAACACGTCGTGACCGGTGCGCTCCGTTGGGGAACGGCACCCGAGCTGCTGCCCGTGCCAAACGAAACAGCGATCGTGCAGCTTTAGATCAAGGGAAGACGCGTTCAGAATCCGCGGCGCGAAAAGGGCGGCGAGGTTTGGCTGGGCGCGAAAGAAGAAGCCGAAACGACCGTTGAAGGTCTCGAAGTCGAAGTGCATCGAATGATCGCCGACGCGATTCCAATGCAAGTCACCACGCGGCTCGTGCTACACGTTTCGGGCCGGGCACGCGAGCTCAACTTCAAGGACGTGCTGCTCGCGAACACCATTCCCATCGCCGTTACCTCTCAGCTTCCGGTCCGCCTCGACAAGCAGCGACGGCTGAGCGTGCAGGTTCATGCCGGAACCTACGAAGTCCTCGTCATCTCGGAGGCCGACGGGGATCTCGAATCGCTCGTCGCGCCCAACCCACCTTCCCCATGGCCGTCGCTCGAAACCTGGGTCTGGCGGGCTGACGAAAGCCTTCGCCAAGTCGAGCTCTCGGGCGCTCCCAATGTCGACACGTCACGCGCATCGCTTCCGCGCGGCTGGCGGGAGTTGCCGGCGTATTCGTTGACCCCGGGGCAGGCGCTCGTGTTCAGGACGTCCCGCCGCGCCAAAGCGGAAGCGGATCCGAACGTAATCCAGCTTGCCCGCGAGCTATGGCTCGACGTCGACGGCACCGGCTATTCGGTACGCGACCAAATCAGCGGCCAGCTGCGACGCAGCCATCGCTTGATCATGGAGGAAGGCACGCTCGGACGCGTAGAGCTGGGCAACGAGGGCCAGCTGATCAACGATCTGGGGTCCAGGGGCGCCGCGCAAGACGCCCCGGTGCCGCGTGGAGTCGAAATCCGAACCGCCCAGCTCGCAATGACCGCCGAGTCGCGGCTCGACGAAGCGCGCTCCTCCTTCCCAGCGGTCGGCTGGTCCGAGAACATCGAGCGCCTTAGCGCACGCCTGCGCTTGCCGCCTGGCTGGGACGTCCTGGCAATTTCGGGCGTCGATGACACCTCTCAGACTTGGCTTTCGCGCTGGGACGTATTCGCGATCTTCTTCGTGGCACTCATCGCGATCGTCGCGCTTCGCTTGCTCGGTCCGCTCTGGGGGCTCATTGCGCTCCTTGCACTCACTCTGACCTTCCATCAGGCCGGTGCGCCGCTTTTCATTTGGGTGGTGCTCTTTTCGCTGCTGGCGCTGCGGCGAGTCGTGACGAACCCGAGCTGGAGTCGTGGTCTCACCACGCTTTGGTGGGGCGCGGGTGTAGCGCTAGTGTTGATCGCGGTGCCGTTCTGCGTATCGCAGTTGCGCAGCGGCTTGTTCCCGCACGTGGGCGTCGCCTCGATCGCTTGGCTCTCCCTGCCCTGTCTTTCCGCATGGGCCGTCCTGGTCTTCGCAGTAGCCGCCTACCGCACGGTCGAGGTGCGCCGCGTGAGTTGGAAGGCGGTGCTCGGGTTTTGCATTGCCGCCAGCGTCCTCGGCTTCTTCGTCGTCCTCATGTTCGGCGGGCTCGCCATGGAGTCTGCGATGCGACCGCGGATGAACGCCGACATGACACCGCAGATGGCGCCTGAGGAAGAGTCGATGGAAGGGGTTGGCGCCGCCGGCGCCGACGAGTCCTACGTACTCCCCAAGTCCAGCAAGGTGTATCGACGTGCGGCTTCCGTTGAGCCCACCAAAGTCCTGATGACCCAGCAGCAGGATCCCAACGCCGTCGTGCAGACCGGTGAGGGCATTCCCGATTGGGAGTCGAATTCATGGGAGCTGCACTGGTCCGGGCCGGTCCCTTCCGATCATCGCGTGAAGCTGTGGTTGATCTCTCCGCGCGCCAATCTCCTCGCATCGATCGCGCGCGTGCTGCTCCTGGTGCTCCTGGCCCTTGGCGTGATGCGCCGATGGAACAGCACGCAACTCCGTCCAACTCGATCGAGCGCAGCGCTGACCGGCATCTCGATTGCCCTTCTCGCTGGCGCCGTCCTCCTAGGCCCGACCTACGCTGCGGCGCAGCGCGTCGACCCCGAGGGGACCCCTTCGCCGGCCATACTCGACGAGCTTGCCAAACGCCTGACCGCACCGCCCGAGTGTGCCCCCAATTGCGTAACCGTCGCGCAGGCGAGCATCGACGCCACCAACTCTCGAATCGTCTTCGAGGCCGAAGTTCACGTGGGCGCGACGAGTGCTTTTCGCATGCCCGGTCCAGCGAGCGCGTGGCTTCCGAGCTCGATCACCGTCGATGGCGAGCCGGCAGGCGCTGTCGCACTCGCAGCCGACGGCTTCGCCCTCTTGCGACTCGACGCGGGCGTGCATCGCGTCCGTCTAGAGGGTTTTGCGCCACCGGGCGAAAGTCTGACACTCGCATTCGGCGACCATCCCAAGCACCTGTCCGTCCGTGCGAAAGGCTGGGAAGTCGATGGGCTGCGCGACAACGGTCGCGCCGACGCATCGATTCAACTGCGCCGCAAGCTCGCGCGGCAAGACAGCACGAGCGCTCAGGCCGAGGCTGTGCGCTTGCAGCCCTGGTTCGAGGTACGTCGGACCATCGGCATCGGCGTGCGCTGGACCGTAAACACCACTGTCCGGCGCATCAGCCCATCCTCGGTGGTCGATGTGGTGCGCATCCCGCTATTGCGGGGCGAGGAGGTGACCAAAGCCGACGCGCTCGTCGAGGATGGGCACATCGTGATCACGGTTCCGCGGGGGGAGACGCAGGTCCGCTGGTCTTCGAGTCTCGAACCGAGCGCCGAGCTATCGCTCCTCGCACCGGAGAATGTGCGTTGGTCCGAAGTATGGGAGCTCAGCTGCGGGCCGATCTTCCGCTGCGAGCACGCCGGGCTTCCTCCCATCACGCACTTCCAAAATGGCCTTTGGCAGCCGCTCTTTCGGCCCTGGCCAGGTGAACAACTCCAGTTGACCTTCGAGCGTCCTCCTGCCGCCGAAGGCAGCGTACTCACCATCGACGCCCTCACGCTCCAGGCAAACCCGGGCCTCCGGCGCACGCAGTCCAAACTCACCGCCACCGTGCGCAGCAGCAGCGGAGGTGTGCACGCCTGGACGCTCCCCGAGGGCGCCGAGCTGCAAAGCGTCACGGTCGACGGCAGCCCGCGCTCGCTTCAGACGCAGGGCAACGAGCTGCGCACAACGCTCCGACCCGGTGTGCAGCAAGTGGAGATCGCATTTCAGCAAGAGGGCGGGCTTGGGACCTGGTTTAGGACGCCTCAAATCGGATTGGGTGCGCCGGTCGTCAACGCCCGCGTACGCGTCAACCTTCCCGACGACCGTTGGCTCTTGTGGACCCAAGGCCCCGCATGGGGCGCGGTGGTCCTGTTCTGGCCGTACCTTCTGCTTGCTCTGCTCGTCGCCTTCTTGCTCTCACGCGTGCCCCGAAGTCCGCTACGCGTTTGGGACTGGCTGCTCTTGAGTCTCGGCTTCGTCACG
>CAMYMX010000225.1 GCA_947259605.1 uncultured Polyangiaceae bacterium
TCGTCGCGTCGGAGCACGACGAGGTGACCGCGGCATTTCGCAAGCATAGCCGTGGCCGAGTGGCCACTTCGGCTGGCCGCAAAGGAGCGCTTCACTTCTGGGCGCACGTCGTGACGGGGCTGTCCAATCACACGGTGTATGCGTTTGACGCGCTGCAGATCCCGACGAGCTTCCGGGGGTTGAAGGTCATCACGCCGCGATTCCTCGCGGCCGCGCACCGCCACGGGCTTCAAATTCACGTCTGGACCATCGACGACCCCGCAGAGATGGAGGCGCTGGCCGCAGCGGGAGTGGACGGGATCATGACCGACTTCCCCGACGTCCTGCTCGAGGTTTTGGCCAAGCACTAGCGCGTGAATGCGAGCTGTGTTGTCATGCGAGCAACACCATGAAGCAACCGATGCTCCTCTTTGCGACCGAACGCTACCAAGAGCTCTGCGAGGACATCTCGGGTGCGGGCGATTTCGACCTGGGCGTCGTGGAGCGAAAGGTCTTCCCGGACGGGGAGCGATACCGCCGTATCGAAGCCGATTGCGCACTGCGCGACGTGGCGGTCGTCGGAGGCACGGTCGACGACGTCGACATGCTCGAGATCTACGACCTCGCATGCGGCCTGGTTCACCTCGGGGTCCACACCCTCACCCTCGTGCTCCCCTGGTTCGGCTATCAGACGATGGAGCGCGCCTCGCAGCACGGCGAGATTGTCGCCGCGAAAAACCGGGCCCGGCTGCTGTCGTCGATTCCAAGCGCCGGTTCCGGCAACCGCGTGGTTCTGATCGACCTGCACTCCGAAGGCATCCCGCAGTATTTCTCGGGCGACATTCGTCCGGTCCACCTCCAAGCACGCTCCGTAGTCCTCCAAGCGATTCGAGACTTTGGCGGCGAGGATTTCATCCTCGGCGCAACCGACGCCGGCCGAGCAAAATGGGTCGAGAGCCTCGCCAACGATCTCCTGGTCGACGCCGCCTTTGTCTTCAAACGCCGCCTCTCCGACACCCAAACCGAAATCACCGCCCTAGCCGCCGACGTCCAAGACCGCCCCGTGGTCATTTACGACGACATGATCCGCACCGGCGGTTCGCTGATCTCGGCCGCCAACGCCTATCGAGAAGCAGGCGCAAGCCAGGTCTACGCGGTGTGCACGCACGGCGTGTTCGCGCAGAAATCGCTCGAGCGGATTCAAGACAGCGGAGCGCTCGAGGGCATCGCATGCACCAACACGCGACCCCACGTTCAGGAGCTCGCGGACGGGGACTTCCTGAGGGTGTACTCGGTCGCAGATTTGATCGCGCAGTTTTTGTCGGAGAGTGTCTAACGGGGCGCGGAAAAAAGGCGCGACGCGGGCCTGCGTCGAACGGCTCGGCTTGCAAATCTGGTCGGTAGGACTTGGGGGCGGGGACCAGGCAAGCCTCGCCTCGGCGCGCGCGCCAATCCGTGGTGGTTGCTGTCTTGCGGATTGTCACTTGCGACGTCGACTCCGACCCCCATCGCGCCTTTTTTCCGCGCCCCTCCATACGGAGACAGGGCCAACCCGGCTCCCCAACGGCAGGCGGCAGCGCGAGCCCGAAGGGCGAAGCCCGGCGCGAATGCGCCGGCAAGGCAGAGCGAAGCGAATGCCGCGCCAGGGAGGATTACGGATGGGGGTGGGCGGGGCGGTTCAATCAAACCTCACCACGCAACCAATCCAAGACCCCGCGTCCCCAACACCCGCGGCAGCACAAGCCATTCGACTCCGCCCCATATCGCGCGTTTCTCCGCACCCCTCCATACGTAGACGGAGCACTGCCAACGCCAGCGGGTCTGCTATTCGCCCCGACCCACCATCCCCCTCACGTGCTCCACCAGCTCCCCGACCTGCTCCGGCGTCAGCAGTTCCCCGAACGCTGGCATCATCGGTGGGTTGCCTCGTGTGATGAGTTGGGCGATCCGCGCGTCGTCGATGCCTTCTTGCCAGGCCGCGCTCGCGAAGTTTAGCTTGACCTGAGGGCCGCCGCGGCCGTCGGTGCCGTGACAACGCGCGCAGTTGCGCTGCCACAAGAGCTCGCCAACCGTGAGGTCTGGACGTTCTTGCTGCGGGACGCGATTGCGATCGACGAGGTTGTCCGGCAGGTGCGCGTGGTCCTCGGGGGTCCACACGCGAAGGTCTTCTGGTTCGCTCGAACAGGCCGCCAACAAGAGGCAGGCCACCATGATCCTGATCAACACGGAACCCCCTGTAGCCTATCCACCAATGAGGCTCATCCCGACGCGTTCGTGCTCGTGCTCTTCGGGCTCTAAGAAATGATGCCCGCGGTCCTTGCCGGTGAGCGACCAGACCATCGCCCAGGCGAGGTCGAGGTCACTCCCGCCGGCGCGCATGATGTTGCGAAGGCTGATCGCGCGGCGTGACGCAAGGCAGGCGCGAACGTCGCCCCGGGCCGTGACGCGCACCCGGTTGCAGGTGTCGCAGAACTCATTGCTCATGGGGGTGATGAAGCCAACCCGATGACCCGAGCCATCGGCCGCGGCCATATACCGCGCCGGCCCCTGCCCTTCAATGCCCTGGGGAGCCTCGCGCGATACGCCGTCTCCAAGGACATCGAGAACATCGGCGGCGTTCATTCGCATGTCCTGCGGGAGCTTGGCGCCCTCCCCGAGTGGCATCAGCTCGATGAAACGCGGCGTAACACCGAGCGACCAGGCGAAATCGACGATCCGCTGCAACTCGTCGTCGTTGCGGCCCCGAAGCGGCACCGTGTTGAGCTTCACGTCGAGCCCGACATCGATGGCGGCGTGAATCCCTGCCAATACGCGCCCCAAGTCGCCGCCGCGCGTGAGCTCGGCAAACCGGCTCGCGTCTAGCGTATCGATCGAAACGTTCACTCCGAACAGCCCCGCGTCGCGCAGCGGCCGCGCAAGCTCGGAGAGGCGGGTCGCGTTCGTGGTCATGACGAGCTGCTCGACCTCGGTGCGCCGATGCACGAGCTCCACCAGCCGAACGATGTCTTTTCGCACCAACGGCTCGCCGCCGGTGAACCGCACGCGCCGAATGCCCGCCAGCGCAAACACCGACACCAGCCGCGCCGCTTCTTCAAACGTCAGCAGGTCGCGCCGAACGGCGTGCTCATCCTCCCCGCTCGGGGGCATGCAGTAGATGCATGCAAGATCGCAGCGGTCGGTCACGCTCAGCCGCAGATAAGTGTACCGACGCCCACGCGCGTCGCGCAGAAGCGGGATCGCATTGAAATCATCGGGCCGAACCGGCCAGTCTTCGTAGACTGCCGAGCGACTCTGCACGAGGGGAAGTCGATGCACCGGCGGAGTCTAGGGGCCCGCGCGTTCCGGTCAACGCTCGGACGCGTGCTTGACATCACCTGAGCAGGGAATCAGGCTCTGCCCTTCCACTGAACCACGATTCATTTTCAGGAGCTCAGCGCATGGAATCTAATGGAAACCGCGTGGCGATCGTTGCCGGACTGCGGACGCCCTTCGCGAAACAATGGTCGGCGTACCGGGAGGTCAGCGCACTCGACCTCGCGAACATCGTCGTGGCGGAGCTGCTGCAGCGGCTCGAGCTCGACCCGACCGAAATCCAGCAGGTCGTTTACGGACAGGTCGTGCCTTCGGTGGAAGCGCCCAACATCGCCCGTGAGATCGTCTTGGCGACCGGCATGCCAAAGAGCATCGAGGCCTACAGCGTCTCGAGGGCCTGCGCGACGAGCTATCAGTCGACGGTCAATGTCGCCGAGGCGATCATGACCGGCGCGATCGACACCGGCCTCGCCGGCGGCGCGGACAGCGCGAGCAATGTGCCGATCACCGTGTCGAAGCGCCTCGCCGAAGCGCTGATGGCAGCGACCAAGGCCCGAAGCATCGGCGAGCGGGCTCAGATTTTCGCAGGGCTGCGTCCCCGGGACCTGATACCGGTGGCTCCAGCCATCGCCGAGTACTCCACCGGCCTATCGATGGGGGAGAGCGCAGAGAAGATGGCGAAGGAAAACCACATCGCCCGCGAAGCCCAAGACGAGTTTGCGCTTCGGAGCCACACACTCGCCGCGGCCGCCTGGGACGAGGGCAAGTTTGACGAAGAGGTCATGGAGGTATTCGTGCCCAACCGCTTCGATCAGACGATTCGCAGAGACAACCTGGTTCGGGAAGGCGGCACGATCGAAGACTACGCCAAGCTCAAGCCTGCCTTCGACCGCCAGCACGGCACCGTCACCGCGGGCACGAGCTCGCCCCTCACCGACGGCGCGAGCGCGTTGCTGCTGATGCGTGAAGACAAGGCCAAGGCGAACGGCTTCGATGTGCTCGGCTTCATTCGAAGCTACGCGTTCGCCGCGCTCGACCCGGCCGGCCAGCTCTTGATGGGTCCCTCGTATGCGACGCCGATCGCACTCGACCGGGCCGGCATCAAGCTGTCGGACCTCGACCTCCTCGACATGCACGAGGCGTTCGCTGCACAGATTCTCTCGAACACGCAGGCATTCGAATCAAAAGATTGGGCGGAAAAGAACATCGGTCGCTCCGAGAAGATCGGCGACATCGATTGGGACAAATTCAACGTGACCGGCGGCTCGATCTCCATCGGCCATCCGTTCGCCGCCACCGGCGCACGTCAAATCACACAGACCCTCCGCGAGCTCAAGCGGCGGGGCGGCAACTTGGCCCTTTGCACGGCATGCGCGGCAGGTGGTTTGGGCGCCGCCATGGTCTTGGAGGCAGAGTAATGGCGAACGAAGGACTCAGCATCGAGAAGCGCAGCGACGGCGTGGCCATCGTTCGCATGGACATTCCGGGCGAAGCGATGAACACGCTCAAGAGCGACTTCATCGAAACCTTCACCGAAGCGTTCAGCTCCATCGAGAACGATCCAGATATCGAGGCGGTCGTGTTCACGTCGGGCAAAAAGGACAGCTTCATCGCCGGCGCCGACATCACCATGCTCGAAGCCGTGACCAGCGCCGAGGAAGGCGAGCGGGTCTCCCGCGAGGGCCACAAGGTGATGAACCGGATCGAGAACTGTCCGAAGCCCGTCGTCGCGGCCATCCATGGCGTTGCGCTCGGTGGCGGCCTCGAAGTCGCCCTGGCCTGTCACGCCCGCGTGGCGACCGACAGCAAGAAGACCCAGCTCGGCCTTCCGGAGGCCCAGCTCGGCCTTCTTCCCGGGGGCGGCGGCACCCAGCGGCTTCCTCGGCAAATTGGAGTGCAGGCTGCGCTCGACATGATGCTGACCGGCAAGAATGTCGCCGCGAAGAAGGCGCTCAAGCTCGGCTTGGTCGACGAGGTGGTTCCGCCATCGATCCTTCTCGAAACCGCCGCGGCCCTGGCGCTCAAACGGGTTGGCCATGTGCCCCATCGGGAGAGCTTTATCGAGCAGCTCCGCGACAAAGATGCTGTCACGGAGTTCGCGCTTTCGAAAAACCCCGTGGGGCGCAAAATCCTGTTCGACCAGGCTCGCAAGCAGTTGCACAAGCAGACCCGCGGCAACTACCCCGCGCAGGATTTGATCATCGACATCGTGAAGACGGGCCTCGAGGACGGCTTCGAGGCAGGTCTGGCAGCCGAGGCGCGCGGCTTTGGTCGTCTGCTCACGACGCCGGAAGCGGCCAACCTGATGAGCATCTTTTTCGCGACGACCGCGCTGAAGAAGGACTCAGGCGTGGACGACCCGAACGTCGAGCCTCGCGAGGTCAAGAGGGTCGGCATGCTCGGCGCCGGACTCATGGGCGCCGGCATCGCCTACGTCACGACCGCGGTTGCCAAAATTCCGGTGCGCCTCAAGGACCGGGATGCCGACGGTGTGATGGCGGGCCTTCGCTACATTCGCGGCATCATCGACGGACGCGTCAAGCGCAGGCGGCTCAGCGAACGGCAGGCCGACGCGCTGATGCTCCAGACGACGGGAACGACGAGCTACGAAGGCTTCCAAGACATCGACGTGGTGATCGAAGCGGTGTTCGAAGACCTCTCGCTGAAGGAGAAAATGGTCCACGACGTCGAGGAGGCGGGCCCGGACGACGTGATTTTCGCGTCGAACACCTCCTCGCTGCCGATCACGATGATCGCCGCGGCGAGCAAGCACCCCGAAACGGTCATCGGGATGCACTACTTCTCGCCTGTCCACAAAATGCCGCTGCTCGAGATCATCGTCACCGACAAGACCGCCGACTGGGTCACCGCGACCTGCGTCAAGCTCGGGAAGAAACAGGGCAAGCACGTCATCGTCGTGAAGGACGGCGTCGGTTTCTACACGAGCCGAGTGCTCGCCCCGATGATGAACGA
>CAMYMX010000226.1 GCA_947259605.1 uncultured Polyangiaceae bacterium
CCTTTTCAGCCTCGACGACCTGCTCCTTGCCGTCGGTTTCGATGGTGACTTTGGCCCGGCCGCCGCTCTTCTCGAGCTTCACGGCTTTGCTCTTCAGATGAATGTCGGCGCCATCCTTCTTGAGGTGCTTTTGCACGACGCGAACCAGATCGAGGTCCGTGCCCGGTAGCAGCTGGTCCATCAGCTCGACCACGGTGAGCTTGGTGCCGAGCTTCTGATACACCATGCCGAGCTCGAGCCCGATCACGCCGCCACCAATGATCACCATGCTTTCCGGCGCGCTCTGAAGGCTCACGGCCTCGCGCGCGGTGATTACGACATCGCCATCGGGCTCGAAGCCGGGGATGGTGATCATCTGCGTGCCGGTGCCAACGATGATGCCTTTGCTCGCCGTATAGCTTTCGCGCTTTCCGTCCGCGCTCGTCACCTCGACGGAGTTGGGCCCGGTGATGTTCGCGGTGCCCATCACGATGGTGCCGCCGTTGCCCTTGACGAGGCTCGACACGCCGCCGGTGAGCTTTTTGACGATGCCTTCTTTCCACTCCTGCATCTTGGCCACGTCGACTTCGAGGGCTTTCACCGTGATGCCCATGTGCCCCGCGTTGCGAACTTTGTTGGCGAGGTTCGCCGCGGCGATGAGGGCCTTGGACGGAATGCAGCCCCAGTTGAGACAAACCCCACCCATCGCCTCCTTTTCGACGCAGAGCGTTTTGACGCCGAGCTGTCCGAGCCGGATGGCAGCGACGTACCCCCCGGGGCCCCCGCCGATGACGATTGCTTCGTAGTCGTTAGACATTGGGCGGAGTCTGGCCCACCGATACTGACAGCGCCAGTGCCAGCGCCAGTGACAGTGTCCAAGTCGGCGCTAGACTCCGCGCATGCGCTATCTCCACACCATGATCCGCGTGAGCGACTTGGATGCGTCGCTCGATTTCTATTGCAATAAGCTCGGGCTGATCGAGCAGCGGCGGCGTGAGAGCGAAACGGGGCGATTCACGCTGGTCTTCTTGGTGGCGCCTGAAGACAAGGGGCGGGGCATCAGCGAGGCGTCGCCCTTGGTAGAGTTGACCTATAACTGGGATCCGGAAGAGTACACCGGCGGTCGCAACTTCGGTCACCTCGCGTTCGAAACGAAAGACATCTACAAACTCTGTCGTGACCTGATGGACGCCGGCGTGACGATCAACCGCCCGCCGCGCGACGGACGCATGGCGTTCGTTCGATCGCCTGACGGGATCTCCATCGAGCTGCTCCAAAGCGGCGAGGCGTTGGAGCCGAAAGAACCCTGGGCATCGATGCAGAACACCGGAAGCTGGTAGCGCGCGCCGAATCTCTCAGCGGTTCAGCTGCCCAGCTCGAAGCTCCCGAGGTGCCTGCCCGAACCAGCGCCGGCAGCTTCGGCTGAGGGCAGACTGCTCGCTGTAGTCGAGGAGCGCCGCAACTCGGGATAGCGGAAGGTCCGGGTTTGCGATGTAGCCGCGCGCGAGCTCGGACCGCGCCTCGTCCTTGAGTCGTTCAAAGGTCGTGCCCTCCCGGCGAAGCTGACGCTGCAGCGTGCGCGGGTGAAGGGCAAACGCCGATGAGACATCGACGCAAGACGCGGCGCCCGTGCCGAGGGAGCGCTGAATGACGAGGCGCACGCGAATTGAAAATGGGGTGTGCGGATCGGCATGCCGGAGCTCGAGGTAGTCCTCGGCGAGCTCTCGGAGCTGCAGGCTGGCGTCGTGAATCCGGAGCGCCAACTTGGCGGCGTCGAGCTCGACGGCAGAGACATCGGACCCGAACGACACCGGCGCCCCGAAATAGGTTCGATAGCTCGCCACCGGGGAGCATCGCAGATGGCGGAATCGAACTCCGACGAGCGGCGCTGCCTCCTCGGTGAGCATGGCGATGATCCGCGCGACCAGCCCGATGCTCAGCTCGGCGACCTGCGTGGCGGGGCCGACGTTCTCATCGAGAAGAATCTGGAAGACGAGCAAGACCCGGTCGTTCTGTTCGGCCACCTGGGGCGTGAACGAAATCGCCGGGCTGTGGACGAACATGTAGCGCGACGCGCATTGCATCGCTTCGCCCAAGGTCTCGCAGTTTCGTACGGCGACGCCGAGCGGACCGAGGATCCCGAGGTCCTGCCTGGTTGAAAGGCGGAGGCCGAAGTCTTTGCAGTCGAGGTCCTTCGCCGTCTGCTCCAAGAGTCGAATCAGCGAGCTGTAGCTCACGAAGCCTTGGGGCTCGCTCAGGGCGGACGCCGGGATTCGAAACCGCTCGAGCAGAGGCTCCGCTTGGCCGCCGAGGTCGTTCACCAGCTCTCGGTACCCGCTCAGGGCGGATGCTCGAACCATGGACATCCGCTGGCCTCCAGTCGCGAAAAGATAAAAGTTTGTCGTGAAAAGTCAAGTCGCGTCTGCCCGATGCTGCCATCATCCAGTCACCGTAGCGCCCACGTCAGCTTGGGAACCGGAGACCGCCAATGCAGGAACAAGACATCATCATCAAGAACGGGCGCTTCTTCGACGGCAAGGGCAGCCCCGCCACGACCAAGAATCTGAAGGTCTCCAACGGCCGGGTCGTGAAGATCACCGACGAAGAGATCGCGGCCCCCGCAGGCGCCAAGGTGATCGACGCCGAGGGCAAGTGGGTCATGCCCGGCTTCATCGACATCCACACGCACTACGACGCGGAGGTCGAGGCGATGCCCTCGCTTCACGAATCGCTGCGGCACGGTGTGACCACGGTGTTCATGGGCAGCTGTTCGCTGAGCGCCGCGGTCGGCGACCCCGTCGACATCGCCGACATGTTCACCCGCGTCGAGGCGATCCCCTACCAGCATCTGCTCCCGCTCATGAAAGAGGGAAAGACTTGGGAGACGCACGCCGAGTATGTCGAACATCTCAATAGCCTCCCGCTCGGCCCCAACGTCGCCTCGTTCGTAGGTTACTCGGCGGTTCGCGCGCAGGCGATGGGCCTCGAACGCGCCCTCGATGCAAAGGCCAAGCCGACCGAAGCGGAGCTCGAGAAAATGGAAGAGGTCATCGAAGAGGGCTATGAAGCCGGCTTCCTTGGGCTCTCCCTCAACGGTCTCTACTGGGACAAGATGGGCGGCGATCGTTTTCGCAGCAAGTGCCTTCCCTCGACCTATGCGTCATGGAAGGAGCTTCGAAGGATGGTGCGTGGCGTGCGCGAGCGAGGCCTGAACCTTCAAGCGATTCCGAACATTTCGACCAAGTACCAGATCTTCATCTATGCGGCGTTTAGCGCTGGGCTCTTCGTTCGCGATGCATTGAAGACAAGCATCGTCTCGATCATGGACATCCGTTCGAACCGCTTGATTTGGCGGGTGCTGAGCGGCCTCGGCTGGCTCGTCAACAAGCTGCTGGGTGGCAAGTTCCGCTACCAGTTCTTGCCGGTTCCGTTCGACCTGTGGGCGGACGGGTTCGAGAACGTGGTCTTCGAAGAGTTCGGCGCGGGGGCGGCTGGCCTTCACCTGGAGACGGTGGCCGAGCGCCGCAAGCTCTTCCAGGACGAGGGCTACCGGCGAACGTTCAACCGCCAGTGGAACAACCCGTTCATTCCAAAAGTGTTCCATCGCAACTTCGCGAAAGCGACAGTCATGGACTGCCCAGATAGCTCGCTGGTGGGTAAGACCTTCCGCGAGATCGGGACGATGCAGGGAAAATCGGAGGTCGACGCGTTTTTGGATCTATTGATCGAGCACGGGAATCAGTTGCGCTGGTACACGGTGACCGGCAACGACCGCCCGAAGCCGCTCGCGGCGATGATGAACAGCGACTCCAGCTTGCTGGGCTTCTCAGACGCGGGCGCGCACCTGCGCAACATGGCATTTTACAACTTCCCGCTTCGGATGCTCCGGTTCCTCAGAGACGCTGAGCAGCGGGGCGAGCCCGTCATGCCGCTCGAAAAGGCAGTCCACAAGCTCACCGGCGAGCTCGGCGACTGGTTCCAAATCGAAGCGGGAACCCTCGAAGAAGGCAAGCGCGCGGACCTGGTCGTGATCGACCCCGCGCACCTCGACTATCACGTCGAGGAGATCCACGAAGAACAAATCCCCGAGTTCGGCAACTTCCTTCGCTTGGTGCGTCGGAATCCAGATGCAGTGCCGGCGGTCGTCGTCAACGGCACCCTGGTCACGGAAGACGGAGAAGTCCTGCCCGAAATCGGCCGTACCGTGGGTGCCGGCCAGTTCCTTCGAGCCACCGCAACCGGAGCTGCGATGCACACCGGTCGCGCCCCCGCCCCTGCGAAGTCGCCGCCCGAAGCACAACCCCTACCAAACGAATTCGCCGCGTTCACAGGGGACACGCTCCACCTTTAGGAACACCCTTATTTCATAGACTTACCGACCACATCGCGAAAACCCGTGGTCCTGACCGGACGAGCGTGTGACTGTTTTGGTTTTCGCGGTGTGCCTGCTAACTCATCGAAACAGCAATGCTTTTTTGGGCCTAGCGTGTCCCCTCAGTCGAGCGCTTCGAAGAGGCCGGCTGCGCCCATGCCGCCGCCGATGCACATGGTGACGACGGCGTACTTGCCGCCTCGGCGCTTGAGCTCGTTGAGCGCTGTGGCCGTGAGCTTGGCGCCGGTGCAGCCCAAGGGATGACCGAGGGCGATTGCGCCGCCGTTGACGTTGAGCTTGTCGTTGGGGATTCCAAGTTCCTTCTGAACGTAGACCGCCTGGCTGGCGAAGGCTTCGTTGACCTCGAAGACGTCGATGTCGTCGATGCTGAGGTCGTTCTTGCGAAGGAGCTTTTGGACCGCGGGTAGTGGCCCGATGCCCATGATCGACGGGTCGACGCCCACCGTGACGAACGATTTGAAGATCGCCATCGGCGTGATGCCGAGCTTCTTGGCCCGCTTCTTCTTCATGACGATGGCCGCGGCCGCGCCGTCCGACAGCGGGGAGGAGTTGCCCGCAGTCACGCTGCCCTTCGCGTTGAACACGGGGCGAAGCTTCGAAAGCGCTTCCACCGTCGTGCCCGGGCGGGGCATCTCGTCGACCTTGAACTCGAACATCTGTCGCTCACCGCTGTCGTCGAACTTCACGCCGTGCACGGGCACGATCTCGTGTTCGAAGGAGCCGCGCTCGATGGCAGCCAGCGCCTTCTCGTGGCTCCAGGCCGCGAACTCGTCCTGCTGCGTGCGGCTAATATTGAAGCGGTTGGCCACGTTCTCGGCGGTGATTCCCATCGGCGTGTAGGTCGAGGGGTACTGCTCCATGACCTCGGGCGACATGCTCGGCTTGTTGCCCGTCATCGGCACCATGGTCATCGACTCCATGCCGCCTGCGATGACGACGTCATCGAACCCGGCCTTCACGGAACCGGCAGCCAACGCAATCGCCTGAAGCCCGCTCGAGCAGAAGCGGTTGATCGTCATACCCGCGCTCTCCTCGGGGAGACCGCCGAGCCTGCCGACCATGCGCGCCACATTCATGCCCTGCTCGCCCTCCGGGAATGCGCACCCAAGCACGAGATCTTCCACCGTGCTGGGGTCGACCTCGGGGTTGCGTGCCAGCAGCTTACGCACGACCTCGCCCGCAAGCTCGTCCGGACGCCGGTTGGCCAAGGACCCCTTCTTCGCACGCCCGACGGCGCTTCGAACCGCATCTACGACGACAATCTTACTCATCTCTCTACTCCTGATTCCTGGTTGGCTCGTGCGTCCGGGGGGCCTAGTTCCGCAAAGGCTTGTTGGTGGTGAGCATGTGCTGCATGCGCTCCTGGCTCTTGGGCTCGCCGCAGAGGCTGATGAACGCCTCGCGCTCGAGCTCGAGCATCTGCTCCTCGGTCACTTCGTGCGCGTGACCCGACGGGCCGCCGCATAGGACATGTGCGACTTTGCGCGCGATCAGCGCGTCGTGCTCGCTCGCATAGCCGCCGGCGACCAGCGAGCCGATCATCATATCTAGCGTCGCAATGCCGCTCTCGCCCGGAAGCCGGTACGAGCGCCGAGGGGGTGGATGGTATCCCGACGCGGCCATGCCCACGGCGCGCGCTTTGGCTTCGGTCAAGAGCCGCGCCTTGTCGAACGAGATGCCATCGGACTTGCGGAAGTAGCCAAACTCGCGCGCCTCGCCGGCGCCAGTAGCCACGCGCGCCATCGCGATGTTTTGGAAAGTGCGCGAGACGAAGGGAAGGGTGTCGACCTCGGTGCCGTCGGGGATGCCCTCGAGCGCACGCCAGAGCATGTTCATGTTGCCCGCGCCGCCCGGAAGCAGGCCC
>CAMYMX010000227.1 GCA_947259605.1 uncultured Polyangiaceae bacterium
GGCTGCCGAGGCCAAAGCAGGTAAATGAGCTTGATCATGGCGCCGCCTTCAAACGGTCGTGTGTCGCTCGGAACTCGGGCATCAGCGAGGGAATGCCTTCCGCCGCGCTGGTTCGGGGCTCGTAGCCGAGCTCGGTGCGGGCTTTGTCGACGCAGAACGACGCGTCGTTACAGATCGACAAGACCGAACGCCTGGTGAGCATTGGAAAAGGGCCGCCAAAGTAGTGGGCGACTTCCCCGAGATAGGCGATGCCGTAGGCCAGCGAGCGGGGGATGTGAAGCTTCGGCCAGGAGTACCCAAGGCCTTCGACGATCGGCCGGTACCAGCCCACGGGATTGGTCGGCTCGTCGTCGCTCACGAAGTACGCTTGTCCTCCGACCAGCTCCGGATCCTCGCTGAGCTTCCTTGCCACGAGGAAGTGGACGTCGACCACCGAATCGACGTGGACGTTGTCCGTCACGGACTTTCCGTCCCCGATCTTGAGCTTGAACTGCCCAGCAGCGAGGTGCTCGAGGAAGTCGTGCACCATCATGGCGCCCTCACCGGGCCCCCATACACCGCCCGGCCGAACCGCCGCCGTTCGGAGGCCGTTGGGGTCGTCGGCTTCGAGGACCATCTTTTCGGCCCCGCTCTTGGTCTGCGAATAGAGGTCGGGCAGCCCGTTGGTTCCGACGTAGGGCGCCGTCTCGTCTCCCTCGCGAATCGGGCGGTCGACCGCGACCGTAATCGAGCTGGTGAAGATGAGCTTCTTCACGCCAGCGGCCTGGCAGGCGCGGATCACGCATTCGGTTCCGAGAACATTGACGCCGTAGACGAGGCGGCGAACGCTTGCTCGCGCGAGAGTGAGGGTGTTGATGATCGCAGCAGTGTGAAAGACGGTATCGACGTCCTCACAGGCTGCACGGAGATCGCTCATTCGCCGAATGTCACCAACGATGCTCCGGACCCGTGCATCGCCCTCAAACGGCGCAAGATCAAGCACGCGCACCTCGCAGCCGAGCTCCAAGAGCCGGCGAACGAGATGCTTGCCAACGTAGCCATTGCCACCGGTCACCAGGCAGACGGGGCCGACTTGATTCGGATCGACGGGGAGCTCCATGGGTCGCTACCGAACTTGAACCGGCGTGCTAGCTTGCGCAATCCAGATGAGCCGCCTGAGCCCAATCGTAGTCGAAGATGTGGACGGCGCGCACTGGGACGACGTTGCAGATCTGGTCGTCGTGGGCTTGGGCGCCGCAGGTATCACGGCTGCCATCGAAGGGCGTGAGCACGGCGCCGAGGTCGTTCTTTTGGACCGGTTCGAAGGAGGCGGCGCCACCTCGATCAGCGGAGGAGTCTTCTACGCAGGCGGCGGCACCCACATTCAGGAAGAGGCCGGTGTCCAGGACAGCGTGGAGAACATGTACCGCTATCTATCGATGGAGGTGCAGGATGCAGTTTCGGACGCGACGCTGCGAGACTTCTGCGAAACGAGCGCGGCCAACGTCAAGTGGCTGACCGACCGCGGCGTGCCGTTCTTGCCGAATCTCTGCCCGATCAAGACCTCGTATCCGACCAACGAGTACCATCTGTACTACTCCGGGAACGAGACCTTCCCTCCCTATCGTGATCACGCAAAGCCGGCGCCGCGAGGCCACCGTGCCGACGGTGGAGCCTTTCCCGGTGCGAACATCATCGAGCCGCTCCGGCAAACGGCGGTTGCGGAAGGGGTGCGAATCGAGCTGCAGGCGCGGGTCACCCGCTTGATCGCCGACCGAAGCGGCCGTGTGCTCGGAGCGGAATACCAACGCATCGCTTCGAGCTTCTGGCGCAGCCTTCACAAGCGGCTGCATGACTTGGAGACCGCCATCGGGAAGATCGCTCCGGGCCTGGCCGGATGGCTTCGGAAGCGCTGCGACGGTATCGAAAGCCGGCATTCTAAGCCAAAGCGCATTCGAAGCCGTCGCGCCCTGATCCTCTGCGCCGGCGGCTTCGTCTTCAATCGTGAGATGGTCGCCGAGCACCTACCAGAGTTCGTCCCCGGCCTGCCCCTCGGAACGGCGGGTGACGACGGCCTGGGGATTCGTCTCGGCCAAAGCGTAGGGGGGAAGCTCGAGCAGATGCATCGAGCCTCGGCCTGGCGTTTTCTCTACCCGCCAAACGCATTTGCGCAGGGCGTGTTGGTCAACGACAAAGGCGAGCGCTTTGCAAATGAATTCTGGTACGGCGCAAAGATCGGCGAGGCGATGGTGGAAGAGAATCACGGCGTCGCCACGCTCATCATCGATGAGAAGCTCAAGAAGCTCGCCCACGCGCAGTCCAAGCCGGGTGAGCTCCAGTGGTTTCAGCGGGCGGCCGCGCTGATGAACCTCTATCTGAACTGCAAGAAGGCCGAAGACCTCGATGCCTTGGCGAAGATCCTCGATGTGCCGCGCGAGGCCCTTCAAAAGACGCTCGATGAGAACAACGCTGTGTCGCAGGGCATCCGTAGGGACCGTTTCGATAAGGCGCCCGACAGTGTGCATCCGCTGAGCACGGGTCCGTACTACGCGATCGACTGCTCACTCGGTTCCAAGCGTCACCTCTGCGCGGTGATGACGCTCGGCGGCCTCGCGGTCGACGAGAGAACCGGGCAAGTCTTGAGCGAAAACGGAGGCGTCGTCGCCGGTTTGTATGCGGCAGGCCGGAACGCCGTGGGCATCTGCTCCCGCCAATACGTCAGCGGCCTGTCGATCGCCGACTGCGTCTACTCGGGCCGCCGAGCCGGAAAAAGCGCTAGCAGGCAAGAAACCAAACGCGGAAAGGCCTAGCTACGCAAATCGCGATGGCCCCGCCAAGGCCGAGACCGACCAACTGACCATCGCCGCGGACACCTTCCCAGATCAGTGCGATCCCGATTCCAAACAACACCGCTCCGAGAATCATTGGATAGAACGCCGTATCGGAAGCTGGAACACCCAACCAACCCGCGACGGGATCGAAGCAGAGGAGCGCGACACCCAACAAGAGGTTGACGAAGCCATCGATGAATAGAAGACGAGCGCGTCCGCGGTTGGCCATGGGGCGGAACGATACCACCAGTCTGGGGTGCTTGTAGACGCGGAGATTAGGCTGAAATTCGGGCCGAAAGAACAGGGAACGCGCGCGTTTGAATCACAGGCAGGGAGGGCCGTCTATCTGCTTAGAGAGGGCTTTCACCATGAAACTTAATTTAATGCGACGCTCTACATGGTTGGGAATCGCAGTATTCACCTCGATGCTTTCCGGCTGCATTTTCATTGGAGACTACGACGATGTCTTCGAGCCAGGTCCCAAAGCGATCACGTACGAAGTCTGTTACTCGAACGTCGATTGCTTCGCAGGCGAGTACTGCGAAGAGCTCGCCTTGCCCGCCGATCGTTACACCGATTTCGTGAACGCGATTTGCACGGTCGACTGCTTCGACGATCTCGATTGTCCGTTCTCCGAATTCAACGGGCTGCCAGGCGCGTGTCTGGATCATGCAATCCTGGGAGGTCCGATCGGTGCACGAGTCTGCGTGGAGCGCTGCGAGATCGACGCCGACTGCGACCTAGCGGCCGGATTTGGGTGCGAGTTTATCGCCGGAGACCGGCTCTGCGTCCCGATTCGATGAGCGCCTTGGGCTCGACACTACGATAGGGGCCTTATGATAGCCTTCGGACGAAGGAGGGCTTCATGGCAACGGTACTGATCACGGGCGCGAACAAGGGCATTGGCCTCGAGCTCAGCCGCCAGCTCCGCGAGCGCGGCGACGAGGTCATCGCGCTTTGTCGAAAAGCAAGCCCGGAGCTCGAGGCGCTCGGCGTCCGAGTCTTCGAGAAGGCCGACGTGACCGACCAAGCCGCCCTCGAAGCGGTGTCGCGGAAGCTTGGCGACACCCGGGTCGACGTGCTCATCAACAACGCTGGCATCTTTGGAAACGAATCCTTCGACGGCCTCGACTTCGACCGAATTCGGCAGCACTTCGAAGTCAACGCCCTCGGCGCGCTGCGCGTCACTTCGATCATGTCCCGGCATCTCAAAAAGGGCTCGAAGATCATCCTCATCACCAGCCTGATGGGCTCGATCGGGGACAACGGCTCCGGCAGCTACTACGGGTACCGCATGGCGAAAGCCGCGTTGAACATGGCTGGCGTGAACCTGTCACACGACTTTCGCAGCAGGGGCATCTCGGTCGCGATCCTTCACCCGGGCATGGTCGCAACGGGCATGACCGGCCACCATGGCATCCCAGCCTCTGAATCGGCCAAGGGCTTGATCTCGCGAATCGACGGGCTTCGCCTCGAGGACTCTGGGGGTTTCTGGCACGCAAACGGGGAACGGCTTCCCTGGTAGACGACCCTACAAGATCACACATGTCACCCTGGCCGGCCCTGTGTGGTTTTGTTTCATTGAAGCGTGGGCAAAAGCGTGAACACGGCGCTTGGGGTTTGCACGCTGGTCGCGTTGACCGCGATAGCTGGCTGCTTCGTGGATCGCAGCGGACTCGCTGGCTTGGAACGCCCAGGCCCGCGCGCGAGCTGTACACCGGCTTGCGAACACGGCGGTGTGTGCGTCGTGACCGACTGCTTCTGCGAGCCCGTGGACTACACGGGTCCGAGCTGCTCGGAATGGATCGACGACTGCGTGGGCGTCAACTGCATGAACGGCGACTGCCTCGATCGGGTTCGCTCGTCCTCGTGTGACTGCGATAAAGGATGGGCAATTGACCAGGGCGGACTGTGCACGGTTCAGCTGCTGAGCTGTGAGACTCCAAACGCGTGCATCAACGGAAGCTGCGATGACAGCTCGGGGCAAGTCGTCTGCGTCTGTGAGCCGGGTTTTGAAGGCACGAACTGCAACGTCCCGGTTGGCTGCGGAAGCCCACCCGAAGGGCCGCCAAACTCCGAAACCGGCGAGGTCACGGGCACCGAGTTTGGCGACGTCGTCGTGTTCAGCTGCCAGTGGGGCTTTGGGCCAGGCTATGCCAGCGTCACCTGCCAAGCCGACGGAACCTGGGAAACGCCTGTGCTCGAGTGTCAAGACGTCGACGAATGCGCCTTTGGCTTCGGGTTCTGCAACCCGTTCGGCACCGAGAGCTGCAACAACGACTACGGCTCGTTCGAGTGCGAGTGCTCCGACGGTTGGCACGGGACCTACTGTCACGAGCTCGACTGAGCCCCTCGAGGCTGTTGTGGTGTGCAGATAGATCCGTCAAGCTGCGCCCGCTGTGCCCGTCGACTGGGAAAGTTTGCCAACCGAGGAGCTCCTCGACGTCCGCCTGAACGAGCTCGGCCTCACCATCACCGACACTTGGCTGGAGGACTGCGTGGGGCGTCTTCGCGAAGAGCTGGAAATCGCAGGGCTTCGTCGCTTCCGTATCCACTTCTGGCTGAGCGATGAGTGGTGCTCTCCAGACGGTATTCCCGGCGTCGGAGTGCCCTTCTATCTCGCCCATCCCCGGCTGATTCGCCTCGAACGGCAGATGATGTTCGAGGTGGAGGGCGGCACTCGCGTCGAGTGCATGCGCCTGCTTCGCCATGAAGCGGGGCATGCGCTGCAGCATGCGTACAATCTGCAGCGGCGAAAGCTCTGGCAGCGTGCGTTCGGCCGTGCGTCCGAGCCCTACCCGGACTTCTATCGGCCCAACCCCTCGAGCAAAGGATTCGTGGAACACCTCGACGGCTGGTACGCGCAGGCCCATCCGGTGGAGGACTTCGCCGAAACGTTTGCGGTCTGGCTCGCCCCGCGCTCGAACTGGCGGAAGCAGTACGCCCATTCGGCCGCACTCCAAAAGCTCGAGTACATCGACGCACTCGTCGCCGACCTCTCCGATAAGAAGCCGCAGGTAAGCTCACGGGCGCGTCCGTACTCGTTGCCGCGACTCCGTCACACGCTGCGCCGCCACTACGAACGCCGGCAGGACCACTACAGCCCCGGCTTTAGCGACGAGTATGACAGAGACCTTCTGAAGATCTTCAGCGACTCCGCGCGCTATCGGAACAACGAGACTGCAGCCGCATTCCTGCGTCGCAATCGCCGCCAAATTCGAGAGCAGATCTCGATTTTCACGGGCGAATATCAGTTCACCGTCGACCAGGTGCTTCGTGATATCATTGGCCGGTGTCGCGAGCTGAGGCTCCGACTCACCAAGGGGGAGCGTCAGACGAAGCTCGACTTTGCCATCATGTTGACGGTGCACACCGTGCACCTTCTGCACCGGCGGGACACATGGCATCCAC
>CAMYMX010000228.1 GCA_947259605.1 uncultured Polyangiaceae bacterium
GTGGAAGGACTGAAAGACGAAACCAATGTAGTGAAGCCGGACCCAAGCCCGTTCGCGCGAGCTCAGAGTGGAAACGTCTTTGCCGCCCAGCGAATACGAGCCATCCGACGGCCCATCGAGGCAGCCCAGGATGTTCATCAGGGTCGACTTCCCCGATCCGGATGGACCCATGAGCGCGACGATGTCTCCGGAATCGACGGTGAGGCTAACCCCGTCGAGCACGGGCGCCGACATGTTGGGAAACACTTTGCGAATGCCTTGGGCCTCGACGATCGAGAAGTCGCTCATCGATGTCCTCGAAGCGACAAGGAGGGGGCCGCCGTGCTGTCGTCACCTTCCAGTGCCAGCCCGATCGCGATCGGGTCGTTGATCTGAAGGCTGTTCGGGTCGATCGGCCGGACTTCGGTGAGCGCGCCGTCGGACAAACCGGCCGCGACCGGAATTTCCTCCAATTCCGAGCCGTGGATAAGCCAGACGCGACTCCGCGGCGGCGCTTCGGGCGCGCCTTCGGGGGTGTATCGAAGCGTCGCCTCGCGCACCGTGAGCACGTCATCGACTTCGTCAACCTTGATTCGGAGCTGCGCGGTCATCCCCGGTAGCAGAGCGTGGTCCGAATTGCTCGCCGCGAGCTTCACCATGTAGAAGATCGCGCCATGCTCCGTCTTCGGGTCGGGGCTGATGTGCTTCACGGTGGCTTCGAAGACTCGGCCCGGATAAGTCGGCACCTCGAACCTGGCGCTGAGCCCAACCGCCATTTCCCCGATGTCAGCCTCGCCGATGGGAGCCTCGACGTTCATCTGGTCGAGTGGCGCGCCGATGCGGAACAAGCGGGTCTTAGGCCCAACCACCATGCCCGTGTGAGGCGGCACTTCGAGAACGAGACCAGCCCGCGGGGCAAGGATCTCGGTCTGGTCTCGTTCTCGCCCCCGGAAAGAAGCCCGCTCAACCGCTGCCGAACGCTCCGCGCGCGCCGCCTGAAGCGCCGCACGGGTTTTGCTCATCTCCGAACGCGCCGCTTCGTGGGTGCTCGCGCTCGCCAGGCCCTTCTCTGCGAGACGATTTGTGCGCTCGAGTGATCGCCTCGCACGTTGCACCGACGCCTCTGCCTCGGAAACACGTGCGCGCGCGACCTGCGATTCCGCTTGCGCGACGAGATAGGCAAGCTCCGCGGACACCTTGTCGAGGCGAGCGAGGAGCTGTCCTTTCTCGACCTCGTCTCCCGGCTGGACGGCGACCTCGACGAGTTGCCCTTCGATTGGCGCCGGGACCTCGACTTGGTCGGTGAGGCCTACGCTCGCGGTGACTCGGATCTCCTTCACAATCGAGGCACGGGAAACCGGCACGGCTCTGTAGGGGCTCGTCTCGGGCCCACGCGTTAGCACGTAGACCGCGATCGCCGCGGATACGATGGCGACGACCGCAATCAGCGCGATCAGCCGACCGCGAGACGACTCCATCCGCGGGATCTCCAGCTTCTCGTTCACCGACGCCTGCGACTCTTGCATTCCTGCCCTACAAGTAGGCCTCCTCGCACGATCACGCCAGCACTCCCTGACATGAGGAAGAGCAGGCGCTAGTCTCCGCTTCATGGGGAGTTTCGCAGAAAAACTGGAAGTGGCGCGGGTGCTCTATCGCGCGGGCGTGCTCAAACCGCTTGGACCGGGAAAAACGCTACGCATCGTGAGAGCGGCCAAGGGCTGGGGACGGTCGCCAGCGATGGGATTCATCGCACTCGCCATTCGACAGCCGGATACCCCTGCGGTCATCGACGACGACGGCTCGGCCACCTTCGACGAAGTGAATCGACGCTCCAACGCCTTGGCGCGCGGGCTTCAGGAAGCTGGAATACGCGCAGGCGACGTAGTCGGGATCCTCTGCCGAAATCATCGGGGCTTCGTAGAGACGATCGTCGCTTGCTCCAAGGTTGGCGTGAATGCGGTCTTGCTCAACACGATGTTCGCTGCGCCGCAACTGACCGAAGTCGGCAGACGCGAGAAAGTGAGCGCCCTGCTCTACGACGAAGAGTTCGCGAATCTGCTCGAGGGTTTCCAAGGCATCTCGCGCTTCATCGTCTACGGTTCCGGATCCGACCCGAGCATTGATGATCTCATCGCCAACCACGCGGACCACAATCTCGATCCCCCGAGCATCGAGTCGCGCTTCACGATGCTCACCTCGGGAACCACGGGAACGCCCAAGGGAGCGAAGCGCGGCTCTCCAAAAGGGATGCTTCCCGTCGCCTCGCTGCTTTCGGCGCTTCCGCTTCGAACCGGCGAGCGCACCATGGTCGCAGCTCCGCTCTTCCATTCCTGGGGCCTAGGGCAATTTCAGCTGGGGCTCGTCCTCGGCACGACCTACGTGATGACTCGGCGATTCGATCCGGAGGCGACCTTGCGGATGATCGCAGACCACCAATGCACGTCCCTCGCGATCGTCCCGGTGATGATGCAGCGCATGCTCGCCCTGCCCGATGAAGTGAAGCGGAAGTATGACCTCGGTTCACTGCGAGTCACGGCAGCAAGCGGCTCGGCGCTGCCCGGTCACCTCGCAACCGAATGGATGGATACCTTCGGGGACAACCTCTATAACTTTTACGGCTCGACCGAAGTCGCCATGGCCTCGGTCGCCTCGCCCGAAGACATGCGCGCTGCGCCAGGGACCGCGGGCAAGGTTCCGCTGGGCACGGTCGTGAGAATCCTCGACAACCGGGGTGAGCCGCTGCCCACCGGTCAAACCGGTCGCATCTTTGTCGCCAACGCCATGTCTTTCGACGGCTATACCAGCGGGGAAGACAAAGAGCGGCTGGGTTCGCTGGTCAGCAGCGGTGATGTCGGCCACTTCGACGAGAACGGGCGGCTCTTCGTCGATGGCCGCGACGACGACATGATCATATCTGGCGGCGAAAACCTATTCCCCCGCGAAGTCGAAGACCTGATCGCAGGACATGACGACGTCGAGGAAGCGGCGGTGATCGGCGTGAGCGATCCGGACTGGGGTCAACGGCTCAGAGCGTTCGTGGTCCTCAAGCCCGACGCCAAGCTAGACGAAAGCACTGTGAAGGCCTACGTGAAGGAACACCTCGCGAGCTACAAGGTCCCGCGGGACGTGATGTTCATCGATGCCCTTCCGCGAAACGCGACGGGAAAGGTCCTGAAGAAGGAACTCGAACGATGAGCCTTCATGCTCGTCGGAATCAGCCGTCGCCGACCAGGCTGGTGCTGGCGCGCTAGGAGTCGGCGAACAGCGCGTCGAGGAACTTCTGAAGCGCTGCCCAACTCTGATTGTCAGCGGCTTCATCGTAGGCAAGCGGCATGTTGAGCGCCTTGCCTCGCTCGGTCGCCGCGGGATTCGTGAAGGCGTGCTGGGCGCCGGGATAGGCGATGAACGTGTAGTCCACGCCAGCTGCGTCCATTTCCTTCTTGAACGCAGCGACCTGCGCTGCAGGAACCAGTGCATCGTCCGCCCCATGGAGGACCAAGGCCTTGGCCTTGAATACACCTGGTTGAGCCGCCGGGCCCTGCGGCGACAGCGTCCCGTGAAAGCTCGCCACGCCATCGAGGTCGGCGCCAAGTCGGGCCATCTGAAGGACGACCGCTCCGCCAAAACAGTAGCCGATCGCGGCAATCTTGGCCGGATCGGTCGCATCGTGCTGCTTCAACAGATCGTATGCAGCCAGGAATCGTTCCTTGGCGACGGCCGCGTTGCTCACCGCTTCCATGACGAACTTCTGGGCGTCCTCTGGATGCTGGGTGTTCTTGCCGTTGCCGTACATGTCGAGCGCGAGCGCCACATAGCCTTCCTCGGCGAGCATCCGGGCGCGCCCCCGGACGTAATCGTTATGCCCCCACCACTCGTGCACCACGATGACACCGGGGAGTGGTCCGGGTTTGCTCGCATCCCAGGCGAGGTAGCCTTTGAGCGTGGTGTCGCCGGCGCTGTAGGAAATTTCCTCCCCACGGATATCCGGTCCGCTCGCTGTCTTCGTCATGACGGGCTCCTTTTCGATCGTCTTGGCCGTCTTGCTACAAGATGTACAGGCCAGCAAACTCATCAATACGATTGGGATCAGACGTGTCATGGCTCCATCGGGGGGTATGGTGCCGGAGCGAGCGAAGCGCTACCAGCAAAACTGAATGTGAGCGCGGCCGGTTTTGCCATCCCAGCGGCTGCTCGCTAACGTGAAGTCATGTTTTTGGGGGTTTCCCGAGTCGTCTCGGCCGCGGCGCTGCTCGTCTGGATCGGCTTTGCCATGCCATCGATCGCCGCAGCCGAGGTTTTGTCGGCCGGTCCGAGCGATGACATCGAGGCGCTGATCAACGCGTTGCAGCCGGGTGACGAGCTCATCCTGTCGGGGGGCATGTACACCTTGTCCGAGCGCTTCTCATTCGGAATCGTGGGCACCGAAACCGCGCCGATCACGATCCGCGCGGCCGACGGCGAAGGACCCCGTTTTCATCGACCGAACGCAAACGAAAACATCATCGACATCGACCAAGCGGAGTATGTCACGATCCGGGGCATCGAATTCTCTGGCGGCTCGGCGGGCATTCGGATTAGCGGCGCACGATTCCTGACCATCGAAGACTGCGAGGTGCACGACACGGGCGATGTCGCCATCAGGGCGAACGATTCGGGAGTCACCTACGAGTCGCTCCGTATTCTTGGTAACCACATCCACCACACCAACAACACCGGTGAGGGAATGTACCTTGGCTGCAACAATGCCGGATGCGAAGTCACGAACAGCCTCATCCAAGGAAACTACATTCACCATACGAACCAGCCGTCGGTCAGCCAAGGCGACGGCATCGAGCTCAAAGAGGGGAGCTTCGGCAACGTGATCCGGGACAACGTGATTCACGACACGAACTACCCCTGCATTCTCACCTACGCGTCGAACGGTGCAGCCAACATCATCGAACGCAACGCGATGTGGAACTGCGGCGACCACGGTATTCAATCGGCCGCAGACGCGGTGATTCGCAACAACGTCATCCTCGGTGCAAGCGCGGACGGGATTGCAATGCAGCCACACCAGTCGGGAAGTCCGTCGGAGCTCATGGTTGTGCACAATACGGTCCTCAATGCAGGCGGCAACGCCATCAGCCTGAGAGGCATCTCCGGGTCCGTCGTCATCGCCAACAATGCGCTGCACGCACAGGAGGGATGGGCGTTCTTCGTCAACGGGGGCGTCTCCGGCCTCGTGTTTGCAGGGAACGCGGGCGTGGGCGGCGTGTCCGATGGTGCGCTCGCGATTCTTCCAGGGGACATCGACCTCGACTTCGTTGGTGCGAGCTTCACCGGTTCGCCGCCGGTGAGTGTATTTCCGGCGCCGGAAGGCGCTTTGGTGGCCGCCGGAAGTCCGGGCTACGTCGTAGCGGATGACTTCAATGGAATGCCTCGCGTAGGCGTTGCGGATATTGGCGCCTATCTGTTCTCCGCGAACGGCAACCCCGGCTGGGAGCTCGCGGAGACGCCGAAGGCATCCACGCCGACCAACGACCCGGGTACGGCAGGGACCGGTGGCGGCATGGGAGGATCATCCGGGTCGGCGGGCTCCGGAGGAATCTCCGGCAATACGCCCTCCGGGAGCTCCTCGGGATGCACAATCGCTTCGTCGAACGATGGTATGGCGCAGCTGATGGTCTGGTTGATCTGCGCTTTGCTCTGGCATCGGCGCGGCGGCGCTACTTCTTCTTCGCCGCCTTGCGCTCGGCGACCTCGACCTGAACCTTCTCGAGGATGTTGCGCGGAACGGGTGCGTAGTTCTTGAACTCCATCGAGAACTGACCGCGACCCGACGTTGCCGAACGAAGATCACCGATGTAACCGAACATCTCACTGAGAGGGACGTCGGCCTTGATGCGGACGTTGGTGTGACCCTTTTCCTGCGAGTTCACCATACCGCGGCGTCGGTTGAGGTCTCCGATGACATCGCCGACGTTGGCGTCGGGCACGAAGACATCGACCTTCATGATCGGCTCGAGCAGCTGCGGCCCGGCCTTGGGCATGCTCTGGCGGAAAGCGGCTCTGGCAGCGGTCTCGAACGCCATCTGTGACGAATCGACCGCGTGAAACGCGCCGTCATTGAGCGTGACTTTGAAGTCGAGCAGGGGGAATCCACACAGGGGCCCCTCTTCCTTCATGACCTTGAAGCCCTTCTCGACGGCGGGAATGAACTCCTTCGGGATCTTGCCGCCAACGATCTTGGATTCGAAGA
>CAMYMX010000229.1 GCA_947259605.1 uncultured Polyangiaceae bacterium
CGAGTGGCGCAATTACCCCACCGGCACAGATTGCAGATTGCTGGGCGGTAGCTCGATGGTCGGTAGGGGACGGCAGGCGACTCGCGCCGCTTCATCGCGATCGAGGCCGAGCAGCCCGAGAAGCACCGCAGCGCATCGCTCGGGCGTTCTCTCACGGTCGCCGGCCACGAGGTCCGTGAAGCCCCGATCGCCTGCATCGCGGTTGGCGAGCTTGGTGTGCAGGTCGACTGCGCTGAGCACGGCCCCGCGAACGGCGATGACGGTCATCGGCAGATCGTCTGCGCGGAAGCGTCCAGCCGCGACGCCCGTCTTCAAGTCGCGAAGCATGCGAGGCGCGAGCCCCTGATCGAGCACGCGGGGCCCAAAACCGACCCGAACCAGGAAGCGCCCCCAGAGCGGCTCCTCCTGAGCACGCTGCAAGGTGTAGCGAACGGAGGCCGCGAAGACCTCTGCAGGATCCTCGACTCGCTCCGCGATGAGGTCGAGCGCGGCGCCGAAGCTCTCGAAGACCTCGCTCACGAGCGCGTCGTGAATCGCCTCCTTGGACTCGAAGTAGTTGTAAAAGGTGCCGAAGCCCACGTCCGCGGCCTCGGTGATCTCTTGGATGGCCACACCCTCCATGCCCCGGTCCGCCATCAGTCGAAGCGCTGCCCGGAGCAGCCGGTTTCGCGTTTGCCGCCGGCGGCGCGAATCCCGAGGCTCGGCAGGGGCGTCGGCGGCGCGCCCGGATGGGGTGGAGGCGGCCAAGGTGGTGGTTTTCGCCATTGCTTGCCCACTGCTAGCACGAAAAAACAGAGTTGACAAGATCATCAGTTATGATAAAAGCATCAACTTAGTCGGCCCGGCGGCCGATCCACAGGTTCCGAGATGACCCAGCTCGACGACAAGACGGAGGTATTGGTGGTGGGCTTCGGCCCGGTCGGGGCTGCCATCGCCAACCTTCTCGGCCGCTACGGGGTGCGCACGCTCGCGATCGACGCGGCGACCCGGATCTTCCCGCAGCCGCGCGCCATCGCGCTCGACAATGAGGCGTTGCGCATTTTGCAGTCGGCGGGGCTGCCCGAGGGCTCGTTTGAGACCATCGCGATTCCAGAGGTTCGTTACCTCTCGCCGTACGTCGGTCAGTTGGCGCGCCTCCAAACCGGTGGCTGCTTGGACGGACATCCCAAGCTCGTGACCTTCTATCAGCCCGAGCTCGAGGCATCGCTTCGTGCACGCGTTCGCGACTATCCCCACGTCACGGTCGCCCTCGGGGTCGAGCTCACCGACATCGCCGAGCAACCAGACGGGGTCGTTGCGCGGGTTCGCGACGAAGCCGGCGCGGAGCGCACGATCCACGCGCAGTATCTCATCGGCGCTGACGGCGCCAAATCGATCGTGCGAAAGAAGCTCGGCGTGGGGTTCGAAGGACGAACCTACGTCGAGGACTGGTTGATCGTCGACGCGAAGCTCGCCTCGCCGTCGATCGACCACATCGAGTTTCTCTGCGATCCGAAGCGCCCCGCGCCGCACATGCCCGCGCCAGGAGGCCGGCAGCGCTGGGAGTTCATGCTGCATCCAGGCGAAAGCAGAGAGGAGATGGAACGCCCAGAGAAGGTGCGCGAGCTTCTGTCGCCCTGGGGCAGCCCCGACGACATGGAGGTCGAGCGAACCGCGGTTTATCGCTTCCACGCACGCACCGTGGAGCGCTTTCAGAAAGGCCGCGTGTTCCTGGCGGGCGACGCCGCGCACATCACGCCGCCGTTTGCCGGGCAGGGGCTGGTCGCCGGGCTGCGTGACGCCGCGAACCTCAGCTGGAAGCTGGCCTGGGTGCTGCGAGGGCGCGCCGAGCCCGCCATTTTGCAAAGTTACGATCAGGAGCGGCGACCGCACGCCAAAGCGATGATCGATCTCGCGAGGTTTTTGGGACGCATCATCATGCCCACGAGCCGCGTGCAGGCGCTCGGCACGGGTTTCCTCATGCGCACCCTGCGCTTGATCCCAGCCGCACGCTCGTACTTCGAAGACCTCAAGATCAAGCCGCAGAATCAATTCGACCGAGGTCTTTTCGTCGAGCGCGGGCGCCGACCCTCGCGTGGGCACAGGACGCAGCTGACTCGGGGCGCCCTGTTCCCGCAGGCCTGGGTTCAGCAAGGCAAAAAAGGCTGCTGGAGTGACGATGCGCTGGGCGAGGGCTTGGCGCTGGTCGGCTTCGGCATCGATCCCGAGCCGCACCTCGGTGATGCAGCGGCCGATTGGCGCGCTGCCGGCGGAACCTGCATTCAGCTCTGCCACCGCGGCCAGCGGCTGCATCGGCGGAGCGCGGCGCACGTGTGGGAAGACATCAGCGGCGCGTTCGTGCCGTTCCTGGCGCCGGTCGGCTGGTCGGCCGTCGTCCGTCCGGACCGCACCATCCTCCACCATGGTCCGATGACCGAAGCACCGCGCCTGGTTCGCGAGGTGTGCGATCTTCTCGGAACCGCGGAGGCGCAGTCCCGCTCGGGTACGAACGGCCCGCAAGCCTCCATGGCCGATGCTGCCACCACTGGAGGATCCCGATGATTTCGCTTGCGACACCGCAACCGAGTCGGTGCTCCGACCCGACGTCGAAGGCGGTCGAGCTTGCGTACCTGACGTTCGAGCACCCGAGCCTCGAAGAAGCAGAGCGCTTTCTCACCGACTTTGGGCTGCACGTCACACATCGCGCCGACGACGGGCTTTGGTTTCGCAACACGGGCCCTTCGCCCTTCTGTTGCGTGGTTAAACGGGCCCCCAAGGCTCGCTTCGTGGGCTTCGCCCTCGCGGTTGCGACGCGCGAGGAGCTCGACGCGCTCAGCCGGCTTCCGGAGGCGACCTCGATCGAGCCGATGGACACGCCTGGCGGCGGCGAGCGGGTTCGACTGAACGATCCGGCTGGCTTCGTGGTCGAGGCTGTGCACGGGCGGTCCGAGGTCGAGCCGCTCGCCCACCGCGCGCCGCTTCGTCTCAACAGCCCTGCCGCGCAGTCGCGCATCAACGACGGACAGCGTGCCGCCGTGGCTCCGCCCGAGTTGACCAAGCTCGGACACGTGGTTCTCGAAGTGCCGCGATTTCAAGACAGCTGCGCGTGGTACACGCGACACTTCGGCCTCCTTCCGAGCGACGTGCAGGTGCTTCCGGACGGGTCGCCGATGGTCGTGTTCCTGCGCATGGATCTCGGCGCCACGCCCAGCGATCACCACACCGTCGCGATCGTGCAGGGCTTCGCGCCACACTTCGAGCACTGTGCGTACGAGGTCGTCGACGCCGATGCGGTCGCGACGGGCCAACGATGGATGCAGGAGCGGCGCTGGCACCACGCATGGGGCGTCGGCCGACACATCCTCGGAAGCCAGGTGTTCGACTACTGGAACGATCTCTGGGGAGCCAAACACGAGCTTTACAGCGATGGCGACGTTTTCACGTCGGATCACCCCATGGGCGTCCACGAGGTGAGCCGCAAAGCGATGTCACAGTGGGGGCCCGTGATGCCGAGAAGCTTCATCCGCCCCGAGCTCTCGCTCGCAAACCTGAAGGCCCTCGCGCGGGTCTTTGGGCGCAACCCCGACGTGACGCCAGGCACGCTTTACCGCCTATTCAAGGCAATGGGATGAGAACATGGCCGTACACGTAGTCCGCTACGCCCACCAGAGCCGCATTCAATGGGGCGTGGTGCGCGGTCAAACGATCACCCCGATTCCCGGTGACTTCACCACCAGCGGCGAGCTCGTTCAGCACGCCTCGGGCCATGACCTCGCCGACCTTCGCGGAAACGAGCTCCGCCGAGACGACGTGCAGGTCTTGTCGCCCGTGACGCGCAATCAGCAGCTCATCTGCCTCGGAGCGAACTACCGCTCCCACATGATCGACTCGGGCGTCGATCCCGACGCGAAATCCTTCAACATGGTGTTTCGAAAAGCCTCGAGCTGCATCGTGTCGGCCGATAGCGACGTCGTCTGCCCCAGTCACGTCACTCTGCTCGACTACGAGATCGAGCTCGGGCTCGTCATCCGGCGCGACATCACGGCGCCCCGGGTCGTGACCGACGACAATCTGCACGAGCTCGTCGCAGGCGTGACCATCGTCAACGACTACTCGGCGCGAGATGTCCAGCTTCCGCAGATGCAGTTCTACAAGGGCAAGAGCTACCGCACGTTCGGCCCGGTCGGCCCTCATCTTTGTTTGCTCGAGCCAGGTGAGATGCACTACCTCCGCGATCTTCGGCTCACCCTCAGCGTCAATGGCGAGGTCCGGCAGAATGCGTCGACCAGCGAGCTCGTCCATTCGCCAGCCGATACGCTGACCGAGCTCTCCGGACTCCAAGATCTGCACGCAGGCGACCTCATTGCGACGGGGACCCCCTCGGGCTGCGCCCTCCGTGTTCCGTCTCCGAGGATGCAACGAATCGCCGCGCTCCTCCCCGAAGCGACGCGCTGGCGCCTCTTCCTCCGGTCGCAGGCCCAACGCTCCGAATACCTGAAGCCGGGTGATGTCGTCGAGTCCCACATCGCCAGCGGGGACGGGGTCATCGACCTCGGTGTGCAACGCAACCGCGTGCTGGGCTAGGGGCGGCATCCAGGCGCGCCGGTGCGTACCTCGATTCCATGGTACCTACCCGCCATGCATCGTCCCCGGCTGCTCCTCGCCTTCACCATCGGCCTCACGCTCATAGGCTGCAGCAAAACCACCACCGAACGGCTGCAGCTCCCACCGCTCGAGGCGGTTTCTGAAGTTGATCTCGAGCGCTATCTCGGCACTTGGTACGAGATTGCGAGCTATCCGCAGCGCTTCCAGGAAGGGTGCACGGGCACGACGGCCACGTACACGCTGCGGAGCGACGGCGAGATCGACGTCCTCAACAAGTGTCGCAAAGGCAGCCTCGACGGCCCCGAGGACGTCGCAGAGGGAAGGGCGCGCGTCGTCGATCGTGAAACCAACGCTAAGCTCGAAGTATCGTTCTTCGGCCCGTTCTGGGGCGACTACTGGATCATCGACCTCGATCCCGATTACAAATACGCGGTCGTCGGTCACCCGAGTCGCGACTATCTCTGGATACTAAGCCGCACCCCAACACTCGACGACGCGACCTATGCCGGCATCCTGAGTCGACTCGAAGAGAAGGGATATCCGCTCGAGCCCCTGCGGAAGACCCTGCAACCGACTGGCCCGTAAAAAAGCGCGGGGCCCGCCAGAGATCCACGCAACTTCATCGGCGATACGGGCGCCGGCTCATCCGACTGGAAGCGAGAGTCGAAGCTCAGTACGCTCTGCGCTCCCGCTCCATCATAAGCCTTGACGCCCCTCCCTCCAGACACAGGTTCCCCCCCCTTCCAGGAAAGGAGCCATCATGAAAGCCGTCGCCGCCGCAGTGCCAAACATCCCTCGCGAGGATTGGACGGCGCATCCCCGGTTTCGTACGCAAGCACTCCTGCTCGGGTCCCACGCGAATTTTCGCAGAGTGAGCCGCTACCTGGTCGACCAAGCCGCCCGCGAGGAGTTCGTGGGCTTGCATTCTCTCTTCGATCGCTGGATTGCGGCGATGCGGAGCCACGAAGCCTACGAAGAGCGGAAGCTCTACCCATACCTCGAGTATCGCTGGCAGGTATCGTTGGAAGAGGCCCGCACCGGCCACGGCGAGCTCCACGCTCGCGCCGATGAGGTCGCCGAAGCCTTTCGCTCCTTGGCGCGCCCCGCCGATCCAACGGATTCCACCGACAGCTCCACCGACAATCCGGTCCTCCGGGCACTACAAGCGCACGATCGCACACTCGACGACCACCTCAACGTCGAGGAGGAAGCCGTCATCCCGCTGTTACTCGCGCTCGACCCGCAAGAGTTCGATCGCTACTACCGCAGCCCACTCTCCATGCTGATTCCCGCCGATCGTCGCGCGTTGTAGACTAAAGGCGTGAGCACCAGCACCAGCCCCTTCTTCGCGAGCCCCGAAGCCAAAGCGTTCTATCAGAGCCGCGTCGCGTCCTTTGGCTTGATCATCGCGGCTGCGGGGGCGATTGGCTTAACCTTTCGGCTCGTCATCGGCCTGGCGTCCGGGACGCTGCACGAGAAGTTGGGCGAGCCGGGTTTCTGGCTTCACGCGTCGGCCATCGTTCCGTGCCTGGCGATGTGGCTCGTCTGCCGCGGCGGTCCGCGGCCGCTCGAGACGGTGATCGCCGCCGAGACGATGGGCCTGCTTTTCGCCTCGG
>CAMYMX010000230.1 GCA_947259605.1 uncultured Polyangiaceae bacterium
GCGCCGCGGCGGTCTTGGTGGAGCGGGGAACTTCGCTTCCAGCCCACGTGAGTGCGGTCGAGGTGGATGACACGCTCCGCGCGCTCGGGGATCTGGCAAAGGCTCATCGCGCCAGCTGGATCGGCAAGGTCGTTGGCATCACGGGCTCGGTCGGCAAGACCAGCACGAAGGAGCTGTGCGCTGCGGCGCTCCAATCGGCCGGTTGCCGCGTCCTCAAGACCAGCGGAAACCTCAACAATCGAATCGGTGTTCCCATGACTCTCTTCCAGCTGGACGAGACGGTCGACACCGCGGTCATCGAAATGGGCACCAGTCAGCCGGGAGAGATCGCGCGCCTGGCCGAGATCGCCGTGCCGGATCTGGGCATCGTGACTGGCGCGGCCCTGTCACACCTCGAAGGCCTCGGCTCGGTCGAAGCGGTGGCTGATGAAAAGGTCTCGCTGCTCCATGCGCTGGCGCCAAACGGTGTGGCGGTCGTCTACGGAGACGACCCGCCGCTCAAGAGGCGGGCATCGGTCGTGGCCGCCAAGCGAAAGCTATTCTACGGCCGGTCCGCTGGCAACGACGTACGCGTGATCGACTGGGACGTCGATGCCGAGGGCACGCGGGCTCGTTTCCAGGTTCGCGGCAGAGACTTCGAGATCGCGATGGCCTTGCTGGGGGAGGGCGCCGTCCTCAACGCGGCTGGCGTCCTGGCAATTGTGCTCGGCTTGGACCTGCCGCTCGAGGACGCAGGCCTTGGGTTTGCGGAGGTCAAGCCTTCGTCCGGTCGCCTGCAGCCGCGGACCGGCCGTGGCGACCGACTCGTCATCGATGACTCCTACAACGCGAATCCGACGTCCATGGAAGTTGCAGTCGAGACAGCCCGGGCCATCGCCGAAAAGCGAGACGCGCCGTTCGTCGCAATCCTAGGCGACATGAAAGAGCTCGGCCTGCATAGCGAGGACGCCCACCGCAAAGTCGGCGAGCTCGTTTCGGATGCCGAGGCGTTTCTCTTCGTCGGCTGCGGCGAGGGCATGCACGAGGCGGTAGCAACCGCGAACACGCGGGGGACCGACACGCTCTGGTTCGAAGACGCTGCCGAATGCGGCGAGCTTTCCGACCGACTCCCGCTCAACGCAGTCATCCTCGTGAAGGGCTCCCGGGCAATGCAGATGGAACGCGTGATCACGCCACTCCTAGAGGAAGAGCAGCGATGATCTACTACTTGCTCTACCCGCTGCACGAGTACGAGTCCCTCTCGTTTCTCAACGTCCTCCGATACGTGCCTTTCCGTTTCTTGATGGCGACGATCACATCCCTCTTGCTGACGTTCGGGCTCTACCCCTGGTTCATTCGCCGGTTGCAGAGCAAACAAATCGGGCAGGTCATTCGCACTGACGGTCCGGAGACTCACTTCTCGAAGGCGGGCACACCCACGATGGGCGGCGCTCTGATGTTGCTGGCGCTGGTCCTCTCCACCGTACTCTGGGCGGACCCTTCGAACGCCATGGTTTGGGTCGTAACACTCATCACGGTGGCCTACGGCGTCGTTGGCTACATCGACGACACCTCGAAAATTCGAACGCGTTCGACCGGTGGGCTCTCAGGCAGGTACAAGCTTCTCCTCCAGTTTTCGACCGCGATCGTAGTCTGCGGCTGGCTCTACTACGGCGAAGCTGGGCTTCCGAGTGACTGGCTCGAAATTCGCCACCGCCTCGCCGCGCCGTTCTTCGCATTTTCGAAGTACCCGATCGAGCTGCCGCCCTGGCTCTACGTCATCTTTTCTTCTTTTGTCATCGTCGGCACTTCGAACGCGGTCAATCTGACCGACGGACTCGATGGTCTCGCGATCGGTCCGGTTATGATCTCGGCGGGGACGTACGCGATCCTCGCCTACCTCGCGGGCCTAACCCTCTTCGGCAACGTGGTTGCGGGGTACTTGGACATCCCGCACATCGAAAGCGCAGGCGAGCTCAGTATCTTTGCCGCGTCGGTCGTCGGCGTGGGGTTCGGCTTCCTTTGGTACAACACCTATCCTGCCCAGGTATTCATGGGTGATGTGGGCTCGCTGGCGCTCGGTGGAGGCCTCGGCGCGCTGGCGGTCTTGACGAAGAACGAGCTCCTCTCGGTGATTCTGGGAGGGATCTTCGTCGTAGAGGCGGTGAGCGTGATCCTGCAGGTCGGGTATTTCCGCATGACAGGAAGACGCATCTTTCTGATGGCGCCGATTCATCACCATTTCGAGAAAAAGGGCTGGCCCGAGCCCAGGGTGATCGTTCGATTCTGGATCATCGCGATCGTGTTGGCCGTGTTTAGTCTCGCCACGTTGAAACTGAGGTGACCTTGGAGCTTGCGCAGAAAAACACGATGGTGGTCGGGCTCGGAGAGAGCGGGCTGGCAGTCGTGCGATTTCTGACCGCGCGTGGTGCCCGTGTCCGGGTCAACGACCGACGCGACGCCAGCGCGCTTGGAGCAGCCGCCATCGAGGCAGAGGCGCTAGGAGCGAAGCTGGTGCTCGGTGGTCACCCGGAGAACGCGTTCGAAGACTTGGACCTGATCGTCGTCTCGCCCGGGGTGCCGCCTCTCGCTCAGCTCGACCAATCGGAGCGGCGAGGCGTACCCGTCATCAGCGAAATAGAGCTTGCTTCGCGCTTCATCGATGCGCCGATCGTCGCGGTGACCGGAACCAACGGCAAGAGCACCGTAACCACGCTCATCGGCGAGATGTGCGGTCGCCTCGGCCGGCCCACTTTCGTTGGAGGCAACTTGGGCCGCCCGATGATCGAGGCGGCGGGCACCGATGCAGGTGCAGAGGGCGGCCTAGTCATCGTAGAGCTCTCGAGCTTTCAGTTGGAGCGGGTTTCCAGAATGAAGGCCCACGTCGCGCTCTTGCTCAACGTCACAGCCGATCACCTCGACCGCTATGCGTCGTTCGAAGCCTATGCCGCCGCCAAGGCGCGGGTTTTCGAGCGACAGACCGCAGAAGACTTCGCGGTCCTGCCGGCCGACTCCCCCGATCTTCGAGAGCTCATCGAAGACGGCGGAACCGTCGTCCTGTTCGGCGGTCGGAACGGCGCGGTTCGCGTCGTCGACGGAGTCCTAACCGACACAGAGAGCCCGCTTCGTGTTCCGGTCGAGGACCTGGGGATTCGCGGCTCGCACAACGTCGCGAATGCCTGTGCCGCTGCACTCGTTGCTCGGCTCGTGGGCGTGCACGACTCGGACATCGCGGCGGCTCTTCGTCGGTTCAGGGGGTTAGCCCACCGCATGCAGTACGTCAGTTCGGTTGCAGGCGTGGAGTACATCGACGATTCAAAAGCCACCAACGTAGGCGCAGCCGTCGCCTCGATCGATGGACTGGCCGGCTCGAAAGGCAAGATCGTTCTCATTGCCGGTGGCGTCGACAAGGGCGGGAGCTACGAGTCGCTGTGTCAGCGAATGGCCGACGAGGGCAGAGCGCTAGTCGTCTTGGGGGAAGCCGCAGCGTTGCTGGAGCGCGCGTTTGCCGGCTCGCCGGTGGAGCTTCGCCGGGCCAACTCCATGGCTGAAGCGGTCGGCTCTGCTGCCGCGCTGGCCCGCCCGGGCGACATCGTGCTTCTGGCACCCGCTTGCTCGAGCTTCGACATGTTTCGCTCCTACGCCGATCGAGGCGATCAGTTCCAGAACGCAGTTCGCGACCTTGGGGGGCAAGCATGAGCCGTTCTTCGAAACCCGGGCAGCGAACTGAAGCTGGACCGATCGACGTCACCCTAGCGGCCACACTCATTGGGCTGATCGCATTTGGCGTCGTGATGGTCTACAGCGCCAGCGCGGTCTACGCGAACAACATGTTCGGAAGCGGATATCATTTTCTGATCCGACAAACGGTGTTTGCTTTGGTAGCCCTCGTCGTCCTTTTCGTCGTCGCTCACGCCAACATTGATTTGCTCCGACGTTCGACTTACCCGGTTCTGCTGGTTGCGGTGCTGCTGATGATCGCGGTCGCCCTGGGCTTTGGGCGGAGCGCAGGGGGGGCGACCCGATGGCTTGCTTTGGGCCCGGTCAACGTGCAGCCCGCTGAGCTTGCCAAGCTGGCGATGATCCTCTGGCTTGCGCACTCGCTCGCAAAGAAGTCCCATCGCGTCCAAACCTTCTCGATCGGCTTCCTTCCGCATGTTCTCGTGGCGGGGCTCCTGATGTTGCTCTGCCTCGCCCAGCCCGACTTCGGCAGTGCGGTGATGATCGCGCTGCTCACGTTCGTGGTGCTCTTTGCAGCGGGCGCGAAGGCCGGGTACCTGCTCGGCTGCGTCTTGATTGCCCTCCCGGTCGGCTACGCAGCCATCGCATCCTCGCCGTACCGAATGCGCCGTATCAAGGCGTTCCTCGAGCCCTTCGAGCACCGTCAGGGTGCTGGCTACCAGATCACCGAATCCTTGATGGGCTTCGGCTCCGGGGGCTGGACGGGCGTCGGGCTCGGCGACGGCCGTCAGAAGCTGCTCTTCTTGCCTGAGGCGCACACCGATTTCATCAGCGCAATCATCGGCGAGGAGCTCGGGTTCATCGGGGTCATCCTCTTGAGTGCGGCCTTTGCCTGGATCGTCTTTCGCGGGCTTCGTGTCGCGTGGCGGGCCCAAGACGAATACGCCGGTTACCTGGCCGCGGGCATGACCCTGTTCATCGGCCTTCAGGCGTTCACCAACCTGGCGGTCGCCATGGGGCTGCTCCCCACCAAAGGTCTCGCGCTTCCGTTCGTGAGCTACGGAGGTTCGTCGCTGCTGGTGAATGCCGCCGCCGCGGGCATCATTTTGAACACATCACGGTACGGTGCGTCGCGCAGAGAACAGCCGCCAGTGAAGGTGAAGCCTGGGCGACGCCAGCCGAAGCTACGGACCGCGGGAGGAGGTGCACGATGATCAGACGCATCATGGTTGCCGGCGGGGGTACTGGCGGGCATCTGTTCCCAGGGCTCGCGGTCGTCGAGGAGCTTCGTCGAAGGGTTCCCGACCTCGATGTGAAGTTCGTGGGGACGGCCCGTGGCATCGAGGCTCGCATTCTGCCAGGCCGTGGGGAGGCTTTGGAGCTGCTGAACGTGACGCCACTCAAGGGTCAGGGCGTCGGCGCGCGGTTCAAGAGCTTCGCGCGGATTCCAAACGCCATGAGAGAGGCCGCTTCGCTGATCCGGGATTTCGATCCCGACTTGGTCCTCGGAGTCGGCGGCTACGCCTCCGGTCCGGTGCTGCTCGCGGCTTCACTGTCAGGAAGGCCCAGCGCGCTTCTCGAACAGAACGCGTACGTCGGAATGACCAATCGGATCCTCGCGCGCTTCGTCGACCGTGCTTACATCGCGTTCGAGCAGACCGAGGAGGTGTTTGGAGCCAGCAAGTCGCGACTCACGGGCAACCCGGTTCGGCAGGAGTTCGTCGAGCACGCGCGCCTCGCTTTGGCCGACCCCGAGGGCTTCGAGTCGCGTGCCCGCACGGTGCTCGTCCTCGGCGGGTCGCAGGGCGCTCGCAAGCTCAATCAAGATTTGCCTCGCGCGCTGGCCCGGGCCGGCGTTGCCGATCGCAGGCTAGAGGTCGTGCACCAAACCGGTGAGGCAATGCGCGAGGAAGTCGAGGCGATCTATCGAGAGCTCGGCATTCGAGCAAGAGTCGTCACCTTCATCGAAGAGATCGCGCGTGCCTATGCGAACGCTGCTCTCGTGGTGGCGCGTGCGGGAGCCACGACCCTGGCCGAGCTTTGCGCAATCGGCCGTCCGTCAATCCTGATCCCCTTCCCGTTCGCAGCCGACGACCATCAAGCGAAGAATGCGGAGGCCCTCGAAGGGCAGGGCGCGTCGATCTGCATCCGAGAGTCCGAGCTCGAGGTCGACCGATTGGCGGCGCTGATCGCGGGCCTTGTGGACGATCCTGCTAAGCGCCAAGCCATGGCACGCGCGGCTCGGAAGCACGGCAGACCGGACGCAGCGGCAGTCATCGTCGACGATATGATGGGTTGGATCGGTGGCGTGGAGCCGTCGGGCGAGAGCACCCCGGCGCCCGAAAGCGATCCGCCCTCCGGGATGCACTACAGCCGCCTCGCTATGGCGCCTGCGCTTCGGCTCGGCGGGCCCGCAGTCGCTCTTCGCACCGCCGCGCATCGCCCGCGTCGCCCGGTTGTCGTCGACGGAGCCGTGTGGGAGTAAGCGACCATGTTTCGCGGCAGAATTCGGTCCATTCACT
>CAMYMX010000231.1 GCA_947259605.1 uncultured Polyangiaceae bacterium
AGGGGCGCGGCGGAACGCGATGTGGGGGTTCGGCGGCGTGTGAGTGACAATCGGCAAGACAGCAACCACCTCCGATTGGCGCGAGCTCCGAGGGGCGCCTTGCGTGGCCTCAGGCCCCCAGCCCCTCCGGCCACCTCTGCAAGGCGCCCCGTCCGTCGCACCCCCGCGTCGCGTTCCGCCGCGCCCCGTTAGTGCCAGTGCCGGCGTCAGCGTCAGCGTCGATCCGGCGACGTACACCGAACCGCGCTGGGGTTGTAGCCTTTACGGTCTCGAATCTGGGCAGTCGACGGTGACTACTCGGCTCATGTCGCAATCGAGATCTCCGTCTGAGGCGACTGCGGTGCAAGTGATCGTCGCGCCGGGCATGCCACCGGACGCCGGGGGAATGCACTCGACGAAGAAGTTTGCGATGAGCGTGTCGTCTGTCCCTAAACGCGCGCCCGGCGTGGCAGAATTGAAGGTGCAAGACGCATCGGGGGTGCCATCGCCCGTGCAGTCGAGCACTGCGTTCGTACAGTTGATCGTGGTCGACACACCGGGGTCCGGCCCCGGAGTGCACATGAGACCGACCGTGTCGTCCGCGACACAGGTCTGTGGATCGCAGCCCCGATCACAGGAGTTGTCATTGTCGAGGAAGCTCACCACACAGGACGTCGACGCTTCCACCGGGTCGAGCTCGTCACAGCTCAACGCGCGCAGGTTGGGACATACGTTGAAGCTACCTGGGGGAATCTTTGGATATCCGGGTGATGAACAAGCGAGCGGCACGACGACTTGTGTGGCAGTACCCGCGACGACCGAGAAGGGCACATCGGCGGTGCAAATGACCTCTCCATCGCCGTCACGGCCGCGTAGCTGCATCCAACATGAGCCGGGAGGCAGATCCATGAAGCCGGTCCATGTTTCTCTCAGCATGTCCAACATACCGGTTTTGACGACTTGACTGTTTGGGGGCTCGAGCGCCCCGTCCAGCTCGAGCCGATCGGGCACCGACGAGCCTTCATCATCAAGGCAACGGACGCTGTACTCGACGCTCTCCACCGGCAACGGCCCGAGGCTCTGGATGACCGCGCTCAGCTCAATGCTCTCGGTGGCATCCGCCTGCCTCCCGTCGTTGCTCCCGCAGGCGACCAGGATTCCCAGGCACAGCGGAGCGAGCGATGTTCTAAGAAGGCGAGAGGCCATGGAGAAGCTTCGAAAGTGCTTCGGACGAAGAAACGGGGACGAAGCGTTCATAAAAGCATGAGTCTGGGCAAATTGCCAAGGCGATGTTCCTCGGCTGGGGTTCTCGGACACCGAAGCTCACTCTGACACTAGCGTTCAGCGCTTGACGAATGGAGCGACCGGGCCCTCTAGCGCGAACGGGTGCAGCTCGGCTCGTGCCTTTTTAGTGAAGCCGGTGCGGCCGATGCCGAGGTAGAGGCCGTCCGCGATTTTGCGCACCTCGTCGAACATGGTGTGAAGAAGCGCTCCGCCGGGGCCGCCTCGTTGGAAGCTGTTGAAGTCGGCGTACTCCAGGTGGAACGCGTCTTTCGTGTCGCCGGGAATCTTGGAGGGGCCGAGGCGGGTCTTCATGCGTGCGGACCGTTTCACGCCCCGGGGCGTCATGAAGCTGTTGTAGCCGTGTCCGTCGGTGGGCCCGGTGGGCTCGAACGCTTTGCACAGCCATCGGCCCTTCACGTTCAACGCAAACGCGCTGAGCAAGTAGTCCCGCGCAGTTCCCTGGTCGAGCAGCCTCGCGGCGAACTCCCCGTGCATTTCTGAAAACGGTGGCGCTTCGAGCTCGTGGTAGAGCGCGATGAGCTCGTCACGCGGCATCATGTGCAGATCGAGGGCGCTGATCTTCGTGGATGGGGAGGGCTGGGAGCGGAGGGCGGGGGTTGGTTCGGACATGGGGGGAGTGTAGCAGGGGCAGCGAGAACGGTTGCCGACACTCACGCTGGCACTGACGCTGGCGCTGCTACACTGTCCGCATGCCTCGTCCGATGCTCCTCCTCCTGGGCCTTGCGCTCTTCGCAGGCTGCGAAAACAGCGCGGCGGTCGAGCGAACGCAGACCCAGCTTCGCGACGTCGACTTCCCTCGCGTGCAGGCGCTGGTCGAGCAGGACCTGGCAAACCATCAGGCCGGGGTCGTGAAAGCGGCGGACAAGATTGCTCCGGGCTTCTCGGTCAGCGACCCCGAGAAGCGCGAAGGCCAAGTGCGAGCCGCATTGAGAATTCTCCAGGAACCCAAGAGAGGTATTGATGAATTCGTCGCGTCGCCGATGTCGTTTCTGGCGGCCGTCGGCCTCGATGGCGTCGTGATTGCACGCGACCGCGACCCGGACCGGATGAAGGGTCAGGACTTCAGGTCGCGCTTCGACCCCGTGGCCCGGGCGCTCGAGGGGACCGCATCGACCGGTCTTGGCGAGTTCTACGCCGAGGATCCAACCGCCCCTTCGTCCTGGTCGATTCTCTTCGCCGCGCCGTCTCAGAGAGATGGCAAGGTCGTCGGGGCCGTCCTTGCGGGCATTCCCCTGTCGCGCCTCGCCCAGCGGCTAAGCCGTCAGTTCCGCGTCGAACAGAAAGCGGGGGCTCCGGTCTGGGTCTACCTCTACAAAGGCAACCGTCTCTTCCATTGGGACACGCCCCCCGAGGTGGACGCGCTCGTTCGTGACCCCGTTGCCCGTGCCAAGGCGCTCAGCGCTTCGCCAGCGGGTTACAGCGAGAAGGTGCGGCTCCAGGGGGAGCTCCAAGTCTATGGCGTGTTCCCGCTCGCCCTGCTTGCGCCGGACGTTGGGACCATCATCTTCCGCACGCCCGAGTGAGGCTTCCTCGCCGCCGCGCTCGGTAAGCGGCAAAGGTCACGCGTCGGGGGCCAAGCGTTCGAGCGCCTCTCGTGGAGACAGGGTGAGCTGCCAGGGTGCGAGCACGCTGGGTTGGTCGACCGCCGCGCGCCATTCGGAGAGAAAGCGTTCACGGGGCCACATCGTCGCGCCAAAGCGCGCCAAGTGCTCGGTATGCACCTGGCAGTCGACGATGCGAAAGCCCCACATGGCGAGGTGGCCGAGCAGTGTCGTGAAGGCGACCTTCGAGGCGTCGGGCTCAGTGGCAAACATCGACTCACCGGCAAACGTTCGCCCGAGCCCGACCCCGTACAGCCCACCGACCAGCTCGCGGTCGCGCCACGCTTCGATGCTGTGCGCATACCCAAGCTCGTGGAGCGCCTGATAGCCATGACGAAGCTCCGGGGTGATCCAGGTGCCCTGCTGATGGGGACGCGACATGGCCGCACAAGCGTCAATGACCTCGGCAAACGCGCTGTCCGCAGTGACGCGGAGCTGTCCCTTTCGGATCACCTTGCGCAAGGAGCGGGGGACATGAGCCGCATGGGGCGACAGGGCGAAGCGGGGATCGGGCGAGAACCAGAGCAAGGGGTAACCCCGCGCGGGCCAGGGGAAGATGCCATTGCGGTACGCGACGAGTAGGCGCTCTGGAGAGACATCCCCGCCCACCGCGACGATGCCTTCCTCGTTGGCGTCCTCGGGCGGGGGAAAGGCCAGTTCCTTGTCGAGTAGGTACACGGGCATCAGCGGGCACCGAATGCTAGCGCAAGCTCGGCACGGATGGGGCGCCTAACCGCTAGGCTTCGCCCGCGGGCGCGTTGGTGTCGTGGAAGCTCAGCACGATGTCGCCGTCCTTGGCCTCGGCCATCGCCATGCCGCCTTCCTTCAGGGCGCCGAAGACCATCGCTTCGGCCAAGGGCTTTTTCAGCTTCTGTTCGACCAGGCGGGCCATGGGCCGCGCCCCCATCTGCGGGTCGTAGCCGTGCTCTGCCAGCCAGTCTCGCGCCGATTCGCTCAGCTCGAGCCGCACCTGCTTCTCGGCAAGCATTTCGCCGAGCAGGGCGACCTCCTTGTCGACCACCTTTCGGATTACCTCTTTGCGAAGCCCGCTGAAGTAGACGACCGAATCGAGGCGGTTGCGGAACTCCGGCGTGAAGATGCGTTCCATCGCTTGCTTGGCTCGCCCCGTTGCGAAGTCCGTGGGCTCGTCGCCGCTCGCAAAGCCCACCACCTTCTCGGTCGCTTCGAATGCGCCCGCGTTTGTGGTCATGACCAGCACGATGTTGCGGAAGTCTGCCTCGCGCCCGTTGTTGTCGGTCAGCTTGGCGTGGTCCATCACCTGCAGGAGGATGTTGAAAAGCTCTCCATGCGCTTTCTCGATTTCGTCGAGAATCAGCACGGCGTGCGGGTGCTTGCGGACCGCATCGGTGAGCAAGCCGCCCTGGTCGAAACCAACATAACCGGGAGGCGCACCGATCAGCCGCGAGACGGAGTGCCGCTCGCTGTACTCGCTCATGTCGAAGCGTAGGAGCTCGACGCCCATCACGCGCGCGAGCTGCCGGGCAAGCTCGGTCTTGCCGACGCCCGTGGGCCCAGCGAAGAGAAAGGACCCGATCGGCTTGTTGTCCGCGCGGAGCCCGGCGCGCGCCAAGGTGATTGCGCTCACGACTTTGTCGATCGCCTCGTCCTGGCCGAAGATCACCTTGCGAAGCTCGGGGCCGAGCTCCCGAAGCTGGTCGCGCTCTTTTGCGCTGACCGACTCGACCGGCACGCGCGCCATCTTGCTGACGACCCGCTCGATTTCCGCGACGGTTATCCTGTGCGTGCGCTCGTTCTCAGGCCGCATGCGTTCGAGCGAGCCCGCTTCGTCGATCACGTCGATGGCCTTGTCCGGCAAGAAGCGCTCGACGATGTGCTTCTGCGCGAGCTGCGCGGCCGCTTCGAGCGCGTCGTCGTCGTACTTCACGTCGTGGTGCTCTTCGTAATACGAGCGCAGGCCTTTGAGAATCTCGATGGTGTCTTCGAGGCTGGGCTCGTGCACTTCGATCTTCTGAAAGCGTCGGGCGAGGGCGCGGTCACGCTCTAGGTGCTTGAAGTCGACGTAGGTCGTCGAGCCCAGACATCGGAGCTTGCCGGACGCCAGTGCTGGCTTGAGGATATTGGACGCATCCATCGAGCTACCCGTCGTCGCGCCTGCTCCCACGATGGTGTGGATCTCGTCGATGAACAGGATCGCGTTGTCGATCTCCTGAAGCCGCTTCATGACGGCCTTGAGACGCTCCTCGAACTGACCGCGAAACTTCGTGCCGGCAAGTAGCGCGCCCATGTCGAGCGAGAAGATCTTCGCGTCGCCGAGAATATCGGGCACGGTCCCCTCGTAGATGCGCCGCGCAAGCCCCTCTGCGATGGCGGTCTTGCCGACGCCGGGCTCCCCGACGAATACGGGGTTGTTTTTGCGGCGCCGACAGAGCACCTGAACGGTTCGGTCGAGCTCTGCGTCGCGGCCGATCAAGGGGTCGATGCGCCCCTCGGCAGCTTCCGCAATCAAATCGGTAGCGAAGGCCTCGAGCGGGTCACGGCCCGGGGCGGCGCCTTCTTCATCCTCTTCGAAGTCGGCGTCGGTGTAGCCTTCGCTTTCGCCCGGAACGATGTCGGTACCCACGCCGTGCGAAATGTAGCGCTTGAGATCGAGCGAAGTGACCCCGGACTCCTCGAGCACGAAAGCCGCAAATGATTCGTCCTCTTTGAGCACTTGGACGAGCACGTTGCTTCCGTCGATGGTCTTCATCTCCGAAGAGATCGCGTGGATCGCAGCGCGCTGCAGGACGCGCTCTACAGCCAGGGTTTGCCGAGGCTCGACCGTGACGTTCTCGGGCACGCGCGACAGACGGTCCCGCATGAATTCTTCGAGCTTGCTCCGCAGCCGGCGAAGATCGGCTCCACAGGCGCGCAGCGCCTTCGAGGCGTTTGGATCCTCGGTGAGGGCCAAGAGCAGGTGCTCGAGCGTCACGTATTCGTGGCGCATCAAGCCTGCACGGTCGAATGCCTTCCGAAGCGTCTCCTGAAGCTCTTTGTCGATCACGGGGCCGGCCATGGTTACTCGTCTTCCTCCTCTTCGGGCTCCATCGTCAGGCGGAGAGGAAACTCGTGCTCCTGCGCCAGTTGCTCGACCCGCTGGATCTTGGACTCCGCGACCTCGCGGGTGAATACGCCGGCCACGCCCACACCGTTGTGGTGGACGTGAAGCATGATGCGGATCGCGGCTTGCTCGTCGAGGTGGAACACGCTGTGCAGAACGTGAACGACAAACTCCCTGGTGGTGTAATCATCATTGTGTAGAAGAACTCGAAAG
>CAMYMX010000232.1 GCA_947259605.1 uncultured Polyangiaceae bacterium
GCGAGCTCGCTCATCGCGCCTCCCGGCGTCGCTCATCGGGGGACATTTTTGGTTCCACGTCGACCAGGCTATGGCACTGGCTACAAGCCGACAAGAGTCGCCCAAAGATCTCGGCTTGGCCCCGCGTGGTGGGTTTGCCCTCCACGGCTTCGCCGGGCCTTGGCACGTACTCGTCCTCCCGGGCCTTGCCCTCGACCGCAGCGGCGAACGCCAAATCGTGGACCTCGTACGCGAGGCGGGTCGTGCCAGCGGGCCTCTCGCTGTCCGGCGATGCTGGCCCGTGAAGCGGTGACTCGGCGAGAATTCCCGCAGCCGCTTGGAACGCCGACGTCGAGTCGCTCAGCAAAGCCTCCCACATTCGTTCCACTGCCCAAGCGTGGCGCCGCATGTGCATCTTCAGGTCCTGTCCTTCGGGCGTCGGCTCGAGCTTCATCGGCGGCCCTCGGTCCAGTGCATGGTGGCATTGACCGCAGGCGTTCGAGAGAAGGGCGAACGCCATGCATGCTTCTTCGAGGTCAGCAGCCTCTCGAACCTGGTTCACAAGCTCACGCGTGATGCGCGCGTATTCCTTTCCCTCTTTGGGAAAGGGCACGTGTTCCATGAAGAACGCGAGCTTCCGCATCGACTGCTGGGCGACCGGGAGGTCCCCTCGAATGAGGGCGTCTCGCGCAACGAGCGAGAGTGCAGCGTGGTCCCGCATGACTTCTTCGAAACCATCCGGCGGGGCCGGGTCTTCACCAGCGCGCTTCAGCTCGCAGTCGCAACCGCTTGCGAGGGCAGTCGCCAACCCCAGTACAATGACCCGCCCCAGCATCAAGCCCCTATCATGCGCTGTCCGGGCGCTCATTCAAGCTGCTGCGACTTCAACCGTCGTCGTGGGTGAGAAGGAGCGGCACCTTGCTGTCATGAAGAAGGCGCCTTGCCACGCTGCCGATGAGGAGCCGCTCGATGCCGCTCTTGCCCGTCGTGCCTGCGCAGATCAGCGTTGCCCCCACGTCTTGTGCGACTCTCAGGAGGCCCTCCGTCGGATCCCCAGTGACGAGGTGGGTTTCGATACCTTTCGGGTCGCTCGAAAAAATTTCCGCTGATTCGGTCTTGAGCATCTCTTCGAGCCCGAGATGGAGGGCTTGACGACGCTTCTCAGCGGCCTCTCCAACGACTGCGCCCCGGTCTGTGTACTCGCCCCAGACGTCCAAGTAGCTGTGAACGATGTGCAGCGGCCCGGGAAAAGAGGCGTGGATCGCGCGGGCCACCTCGGCGGCGCGCTTCGCCGGAGCCGAGAAGTCGTAGGCCACGACGATCGAGCTCGGCATCTTGCCGCCTTCCGGCGGGATGATGATGATCGGAGTGTGAACTGTCTTGATCACGCGCTCCGTCACGCTGCCATACATCAGCTTCGAGACGCCGCCGCGACCGTGGGTGCCGACGACGACCAGGTCGACGTCGTGTTCTCGCGCGTAATCGCGTATCACCTCATGGACCGTTCCCTCGCGAATCACCGTGAAGTACTCCAAGCCGGCAGCGGCAAGACCTTTGGCCTGCTGATCGAGAGCGTCTTGGGACTCATTGAGGATGCGCGTGACCGCCTCCGGACCCGGGCTGTACGAGAGGTCCATCAGAAGGTAGGTGGGAATTACCGGCGTGTGCAAAAGGTGGAGCTTTGCCGAGCACCGCTTCGCGAGCTCTGTGGCGTAATTCAGCGCATGCTGCGCGTTCTCCGAGAAATCGGTCGGGACTAGGATCTGTTTGATCTGCATTTGGGCTTATCCGTCCTCCCAATCGGGGCTGCTCAGCCGCCGAATGGGTCACTGGGGATCAGGCTATCGCTGAGAAGCTTCTCGTTCACATACTCACGCTCTTCTTGTTCGATGTCGACGCGTAGCATCTGGGCGAGCTTCGTCACGCTCGAGACGAGGCCATCTGGTGAGCTGGCCTCCCGGATCGCATCGACGAGCCGATCCAGCTCTCGACGCTGCTCGGCGTGCTCGGCGTGCAGGTGGCGAACCCGCTCTGGGCCGAAGCCATCGGCGTCGTTGATGGCCGGCACCATATGGGCCTCTTCGAAGCTCATGTGGAGCTCCAGGATGCCGCGCAGCGCATATGCGGCGCGTTTGACCTGTGCGGCGTCCACACTGCCCTCTCCCAGCTTGGCAACCCCCGCCTCTAGCTCCGAGAGCATCTGCTCGATCTCCCGATGCTGGCTCAGCACCTTCCGACGAACCTCGGAAGGCATCAAGGCTTCGTCGCTCATGTTGTCCTCCTATACGGCATTGGTCCTTTGTGGTTTTGCAAGTACCGCGCCAAAGGTTTAGCAGCATTTCGCGTCGGCGGACACGCAAGTTATGCGCCCCTCCCGAAACATTCGCAGAACCTGCGTCGTTTTCGCTATGATCGCACAGCAAAAGCCGTGTCGAACTTCTGGCACGAAGCTTGATAGTGAAGGGTACAAGCATGGACAAGCCACAGACCATTCTCGTCGGCACCGATTTCTCCGACATCTCGGACGAGGCGCTTCGCGCCGCGGCTCTCTACGCGAAGACCTTCAACTCGCGCGTGCTGGTCACTCACGTGTTCGACCCGACGCCCAACGTGCCTCCCGTCGTCTGGTCGCGTCCGGACCTCCTCGAGCGGAGCATTCGGGTCGAAATCGAGGATGCGATTCGCGAGACGCTCACCGGGAAGACCGCGGAGCTCCTCCATGGCGTGGCCGAGGTGGAGTTGAGCGTGGTCCAGCATCCGTCTCCGGGTCGGGCCCTCGTCGAGATGGCCGAGGATGAGGGCGCTGACCTCGTGATTCTTGGCTCGCATGGTCGAAGTGGCCTGTCCCGCGCGTTCCTGGGTAGCGTCGCGGAGCGCGTCGTACGTCACGCACCGTGTCCCGTCTTGGTCGTGCGCGGCCGATGTGACCACGAGCCGAAGGATGGAGAGTAGCCCGTGTCGTTGATTCCACGTCTGATTGTAGCCTATGACTTTTCCGATCCGGCGCGTCGCGCGTTCGAGCTCGGCGTCTTCATGGGCCGTCAGCTCGAGGCAGACGTCCACATCGTGACGATTCTCGACTCGAGCGAATCCAATGCGTCCACTCTCAGCAAGGAGCTCGAGGACCTCGGTCAGCTTCTCGAGATGCGAACCTGCGGGACCGTCAAGACGGACGACCTAAAGATTCAGTGCCACGCACTTGCCGGTCATCCGGCGGACGCAATCGTCACCCTGGCGCGCGAGCTCGACGCGCCGCTCATTCTCTGCGGGACGACCGGCAAAGGGGCGGTCGCACGCACACTGCTTGGCAGCGTCTCTCACGAGCTCGTGCACAAGAGCGGCGCGATCGTGATGTCGGTGCCCTGACGCCACGGCTTCAGCGGTTCGGTCCGACGAAGGGCGCCCCGACGATGCGTCTGCTCTTGGAGTCGTCGCGGCCCTCCATGGAGATGCTGAGCTTCAAGGCGAGTCCCGGGCGCATCTGGTCTTTTGGCAGGATTGCAAGAATCGGAAGGTAGGTGCTCCCGAGCGATTCGAGCTCGATCCGCTTCTGAGGAATGATGTATTCGATGCCGCTCTCGGACTCCGGCTCGATGATGAAGGTCTGCTTGTCGCCGGTCTTGTTGACGAGATGTACCCGCAGGGAGTTCCGCACCTTGCCGTCGACGACCATGAACGGGGCCCCCTCTAGGCGAAGCACGTTGGCTTCGAACGCGGCGCTCTGCGAAAATGCGAGCGTGGTGCCGAGCAGCCAAAGCGTGACGATCCCCCCGTAGAAAAACAGGCGAGGCCGCCCTAAGTGCTTGGGCTTGCCCTCGAGACCATTGAGCGAGTCGTAGCGGACCAGACCTTCAGGTCGGCCGACCTTGGTCATAATCTCGTCGCAGGCGTCGACGCAAGCAGCACAACCGACGCATTCCATCTGCAGTCCGTTGCGAATGTCGATCCCGGTCGGGCAGACCACTACGCAGCGTTTACAGTCAACGCAGTCGCCGTTGCTCGGATCGCTGGCCTTGCCCCGAGGCTCACCTCGGTTGAAGTCGTAGCCGATGACCATCGTGTCCCGATCGGTCATTGCCGACTGCAGACGGCCGTAGGGACAAATGATCAGACACAACTGCTCTCGGAACCAACTGAAGTTGAAGTAGAGGATCGCCGACATCACGATGACCCATGTGAATGCGGTCGGGTGCTCGGCCGGGCTCCTCTGCACCATCTCGACGAGAGACGGAAGCGAGACGAAGTAGCTGATGAACACGTGCGAGAGCAGCAGCGCCAGCACGATGTACACGCCGTGCTTGAGCAGCTTGCGCCAAATTTTGTCGAAGTTGAGCCCAGCCGCGTTGCGCCGCATCCGCTGGGCTCGCGGCCCTTCGATTAGACGCTCGATACGTCGAAATGCTCCTTCGAGAAAGACGGTGTGTGGGCAGGCGTAGCCACACCACAAGCGCCCCTTGATCGCCGTGACGATCAGCAGGGTTAGCCCAACGCCGCTCAGCAAGAAGAACACGAGCCAGAAATCCTGCGCGTTGAACACGGCACCGAACAAGTAGAAACGGCGGTTTACGATGTCTAGGAAGACCGCCGGGTGACCTCCGATCTTGATGAACGGCAACAGTACGTAGATGGCGATCAGGACGGTGAAGATCGTGTATCGGAGGCGCGTGAATCGGCCCTTCACATCGGCTGGATGCACGTAGTTGCGACTGCCGTCGGAACGCAGTGAGCTGGCATGTTCTTCAACGACGGGCAGCTTTGTGGTCATCCTGCGCTGTCTTTAGGGTTGGAAGTCCATTCGGCAAGATAGCCTCAGGGCTCCCAGACCTTCGCGTTCTCTTCGACTGGCTTGCCGCCTTCGAGGTTCGTGTTGCGCATCGTCAACACGTACGCGGTGACTTGGCTCACGCCTTGCTCACCGAGGATGGCTCCCCAAGGCGTCATGCCCTTTTCGAGAATACCATTGGTGACGGTGTTGTGGATGTCGGTCGGCGCTCCGCCGTGAACCCAGTATTCGTCCGTGAGATTCGACCCTAGGCCCACACGGCCCTGTCCCTGATCGTGGCAGGCATAGCACTGCGTCGTGAATATCTTCTTGCCTGCGGCGACCGCGGTTTCGTCTTGCATAAGAGCTTCGAGTGACTCGTCAGTCACGATGGTGCGCTCCGCGGCGACGGCCGCCATCTGTTCGCTGTACACCTCGGGCTGTAGCTTCCCGATGCCGTACTCGTGGAAGTAGAACCAGTACACCAGCCCAAACGCGACCGCGCCGTAGAACGTGAGCAACCACCAGGTTGGCAGGTTGTTGTCGGCTTCCTCGATGCCGTCGTAGACGTGCAGAATCTCGCCTTGGATTTCGTCGGTTCGTTTTTCATCACTCATGGGGTACCTCCGACTCCTCTTCGAGCGGAATGCGTGCGTATTCGTCCACCTCGGATGTCTTCATCCGCATCACGCGAATGATGACGATGAGAAACACGGTGAAGAACAAACCCAGTGCGAGCAGAGGATAGAGCAGCACGGGGCTCTGTTCGAAGAACTCAGAAGCGAATCGGCTCATGGCGCCACCTCCGTCGTTTCGACCACGGCGAGCGACTCGGCTTCGGGGATCCGACCCAGCCGCTGCAGGTAGGAGATCAGCGCCACCAAGCGGCTGTTGACCAGGAGCTCGCAGCCTTCGGCAGGGGCGTCACAAACCTTGACGCCTCCTTCATTGGCCAGACCGGCCGCGATTGCTGCCGCTGCAGTCTGCGCGTTTTGCTCGGCCATTTGAATCTGCTCGGCCTCGTACGGAACGCCGATGTTCCGCATGGCCCGCAGCTTCACCTCCGTGCTCGCGAAGTCGATCGTTTCCTCTGCGAGATGCGCGTAGGGCGGCATGTTCGAGCCAATCGAAATCTCGCGCGGGTTGATCATGTGCTTGTAGTGCCAGAGGTCGTTGTACTTGCCACCGACACGCGCCAGGTCCGGACCGATGCGGCGGGAGCCCCACTGGAACGGGTGGTCGAAGATCGAGTCGTCCATCGTGGAGACCTCGCCATAGCGGGCGGTCTCCCAGGTGAAGGGACGAATCATTTGCGAGTGGCAGGTGTAGCAACCTTCTCGAATGAAGACATCGCGGCCTTCGAGCTCGAGGGGCGTGTAAGGAACGTTTTTCGTCGTGCGGATCGTCTCTGGCACGGAGATGACCATCGGG
>CAMYMX010000233.1 GCA_947259605.1 uncultured Polyangiaceae bacterium
TCAGTCCGCGTAGCTGCCAGATTCCAGCCGCAGTACGCAGGCCCCGCCAGGGGCCGAGTACACCGTCGGTTCGATGTCCCCGTAGATACGCGAGTCGCGTTTACAAAGGACGCGGTGCGGAAGAGAGGACTCGAACCTCCACGTCCTTGCGGACACATGAACCTGAATCATGCGCGTCTGCCAATTCCGCCACTTCCGCTGAAGAGAGGGCGAGATAGTGGTTGGGCCCCAGCCTGTCAAGGCAGGTCAAGCGGCGAACGACTGGCGTGACAGCTTCTGCGCGCCGTGCATCGAGACCGCGAGCACCAGACCCTGCATCGAGAGCCGGCAACGTGTCCCATCGACCAGGCCCTGCGCGTCGAGCCGGCCCAAGAGCTCCTGAACGTGGGTTTCGGGAACATCGAGCCAGGTCGCCAGCGCTTCAGTGTCCGCGTCGATGTCAGCCCGCCCGAGCTCGTAGAGCGTCTCGAGTAGACGCCAGCCTAGTTTTTCATCGTGATTTGACATTGGATCCAGAGGATCGCTCAGTACTGAAAATCGGTCCAGTTTTTGGTGTTCAGTACGTCCGAAACCTACAAGCCACAGGATTTTATCCCGTTTTGGGATCAGATCTCAAGCTCGATCAGCAGGAACTTGTTGGAGTCCCGTTTGGTCGACAGCTCCCGGACTTCTCGTTCGGGCACGAGCTTCCGAAAGCTTTCGAGCCGCTTGTGCTCGAGGACGACATAGGCGGTCCTGCCTTCGTTGTCTTCGAGCCATTCGCGAATCCTCTTGTTGTCGGTTTCGGCGAAGACGTAGACCCGATTGCCCGTATAGAAGTTCTCTCCCTTCCAGTTCATTTGCCAGGCGACCAGTGGCTCATCGGGGCTCTGCCGAAGGTCGTAGTAGCGCTTCGCCAGATCGCGAATCCCCCAATGCTCCGAGACGTCGACCATGTAGATATTCAAGCCCCACGCGCAGAACAGGACCGACACCGCGACGAAGGCACGCGTCGCGACCCGACGCCAATGACGAAAGGCCGCCGCGGCGCTGGTCACGCCCGCTGCCATCGCGAAGCCCGTGAGGATGGCGCGATAGTCCAGGTGCTCGGGCCAAAGCCGCCCATAGTTGTAGACGAACAAATGGATCAGTCGCTCGTTCCCCTGAGGCCTCGCCGAAGTCGACCAGCTCAGATCCCGTCCGACGAACGCCACGAGACAGGCTCCAAGGAGCAACGCGACCCCGAGCGCGTTACCCCAGCCTCCAGGGGTCAGCTTGGTTTCGGCTCTCGCAATCTCCGAGCGCGCCAACGCCGCGAGTGCGACGCAAACGGCGAGTAGCGCGCCCGCGCGGACCGGTCGCGCTTGCTGGATCACCCAGTCTTCGAGCTGAACCGTGCTTGCAGGGACGACGCCTCGCGGATCTCCGGCAAACCAGGCAAAGCCGAGAATCGCGCAGAGGGCCGCGACCGATGCGAGCAGGGTCGCCCTCGGCGTCTTCGGGCCCCACCACTGCGCCGCGGCGATCCCGACGAGAATCCCAGCGGGCACGAGCGTAGGAAGAATGTAGTGGTGGAACTTGGTCACCATCGCGCTGAACAGCACGAACGAGGAAAGAAGCCACATGCCGACGAAGAGCAGCGTTTCGCTTTGGGCATCGCGCTCTGACCGCGACCGCATCCAAAGGCCGACCATCAGCGCCGCCGGGATCAGGGCAATCCACGGGAAGGTCGCGTAGCCGAGCTGGCCGATGAAGTACGCGATGGTCCCTTTGTCGCCGTGCACTCCGCTTGCAAGCCGGTTGATGTGGTCGTGAATCAAGAGCCGATTGGTGAAGGCAGAGCCGTGCCGCACGTACATCGCCAGGTACCAGGGCATGCTCACCGTGGTCACGATCAGCGCCCCGGTTGCAACGCGAAGCTCACCGCTGCCGAGCAGCGCCCAACGCCGCGAGGCGAGCAGGTAAAATAGGGCGATCGCCCCTGGGATGGCGATCCCGAGCAGGCCCTTGGCCATGAACGCAATCGCGGTGAAGAAGTAGAACGCGTACATCAGGAGCGGTCGAACGCGCCGCTCTTTACGGAGGACGAGCGCCAGGACGGCAAGCAGCGTGAGCCAAAGGGCGCCCTGCAGAAATGGTTGGGCAACGAGCCCATTGAAGGCTGGGTTCTGATCGCGTGGCACCGGGTTGCCGGGGACGTCGGCGTTGCCGGCCGAGCCGTAGAGGAATCGGTCCATGTGAGCGACCAGGCCACTTCCATCCAGCCAGGAGATGTTGCGGGAGATCAGGTAGACCGCTTGAGGAAGAACGACGAGGAAGATGGCGAAAAGCAGCAGGTGCTGAAGCGAAAGCCGCCAGGGACCGAGCTGAAGCACGCGCGCCTCGCGCTTCGGATCTTCGTCGATGGCGACGAGCAGGCAGCAGGCCGCGATCGTGATGGCGGCGACCAGGGGTAGGTCCGTGATCGCCTGGTGTGAGATGAAAAAGAACTGCGGCATCGTTGCGGTCACCAGGGTGGCGAGGACACCTGCCCGCGGGCCGAACGAGCGCCGCACCGTCGCGTAGATCGCCGCCAGCGCGGCCAAGCTCATCAGGAGCGCCGGCAGACGAAGGGCCCACTCCGGGTGTGCCGGATTTGCGTCGGGCATGAAGTCCACGCCGAAAAAACCCATGCTCAAGGCCTCCATCCAGAAGAGCAGAGCGGGTTTCGACCAGAACCACTTGTCCTGCGCCCACCACAAGCTGATCCAGTCGTTTCGCGCGAGGATTTCGCGAGCGACTTCTCCATAGTGGGTTTCCCACGGATCCCACAGGCTCGTGGTGCCGAGCAGCGGCAGGTAGATCGCGCAGATCGCGACCATCACGCAGAGGCCAGGTCGCCGAACGCTCGAAGGCACGAGGCAAAGCAGGGACAAGACGATCGCGATCGGCAGGTGATCGTATCCTCCAATCGACGCCCCCACGATCAGCACCGTCACCGCCAGCGTGATCGAAGCCACGGGCGACACGAGCTCGCCCGGCTGTTGGCCGAGGGTCGTCTCGCGCCAAGGGATGAGCGCCCCCTGCGTTTCTGGCACCAGCCAGGTCACCCAGGCCGTGCTGGCCACCACGGCGATCAGCGCACCCCACAGCGGGCCGAACGCGAACGGCTCGCGGTTCGCCATCCAAAGCAGCATCCCGAGCGTGGCCACCAGCGCCGTCATCAGGTGGCCGAGCTTCTTCCATTCCCGCGTCATTCTGACCGTTTGGTCGCTTCTTTCAGATCGAATCGGTTCAAGCCGGGGGCCGGGACCTGAAGCCGACGCCGGTGCTCGACCCCCGATCCGTCCGACGAATAGAGGATGATCCGGGCCTCATACGCGCCGGGCTGCAGTCGGACCATATGCCGGAGCACAGTGCGATTCGCATCGGGCTGCTTGAATCTCACGCTTGCGACACCGTCTCCCTCCTGAAGGTAGTCCACGGCGATCCCGGTCACATGGGCGTCGACCGTGTAGGCGATCTCCACATCCCGAGGCCAGATGCTCGCCAAGTGATTCCCAACGACCAGCAGCCCAATGATGGCGATCAGAGTCGCGATCCTTCGCTTGGTGGACGATGGCCCTATGTTTGTCCTTAAGCCCGACATGCCACTCAACCCAACCGAAACCCGTAGAAGCGCCACAACCTTGGCACCAATTGGAGACGGTGTTAAATTGAGGTTCTCCTGTTAGTCCCCGATCATGGTCCGCCTTACCAATATCCTTGAAAAGGTGAAGGGATACCATCCCCGAGCGGATACCGATCTGATCAACAAGGCATACGTTTATGCCTCGCGCATGCACGACGGGCAGATGCGGAAGTCCGGCGACGACTACTTCATCCATCCGGTCTCCGTCGCGGACATCATCGCTGACATGCAGCTGGACGCGTCGAGTGTTTGCGCCGCCTTGCTGCACGACGTCGTCGAAGATTGCGAGGTCAGCCTTCCCGAAGTGAAGACCGTGTTCGGCGAAGAGGTTGCGTTTCTCGTCGATGGCGTGACCAAGCTGGGGAAGGTGAACTTCGCCTCGCGCGAAGATCGTCAGGCCGAGAGCTTTCGCAAAATGCTCGTGGCCATGGCGCGGGACATCCGCGTGCTCCTCGTCAAGCTCGCCGATCGACTCGACAACATGCGGACGCTCAAGCACATGTCGACGCCTGCGCAAGAGCGCATCGCCCGGGAGACAATCGAGATTTACGCGCCGCTCGCCGGCCGCCTGGGGATCCAGTGGCTCAAGGCGGAGCTCGAGGACTTGAGCTTCAAGTTCCTCGAGCCTGAGGCCTATGCGGTCCTCGATGAGCAGGTGCGGACGGTCGCCAAAATCACCGACAGCTACATCAGCGACGTCACCAGCAAGCTCAAGAAGATGTTGCTCAACCGCGGCTTCTCGGTGACTGTGAGCGGTCGTCGCAAGCATCTCTATTCGCTCCATCGCAAGATGAAGTCGAGCGGGATCGGTTTCGAACAGGTGCACGATTTCGTTGCGTTCCGGGTCATCACCGAGAGCGTCGCCGATTGCTACGCCACGCTTGGCGTCATTCACTCGGAGTGGACCCCGGTGCCGGGCCGCTTCAAAGACTACATCGCGCTACCGAAGTCGAACATGTACCAGTCGCTGCACACGACGGTCATCGGCCCGGGCAATCGGCGCGTCGAAATCCAGATTCGCACGCACGAGATGCACCGAACGGCCGACTACGGCATTGCCGCGCACTGGCAGTACAAAGAACATGGCGGCGGCATCGATCCCAAGGACGCGGCACGCTTCGTTTGGCTTCGTCAGCTGATGGAGTTCCAAAAGGAAGTCGTCGACCCCGAGGAGTTCTACGAGAGCGTCAAGGTCGATCTCTTCCCCGAGGACGTCTACGTCTTCACGCCGCAGGGGGATGTGATGACGTTCCCGCGCGGCGCGACGCCGGTCGACTTCGCTTATGCGGTTCACTCCGAGGTCGGGCACCGCTGTTCGGGCGCCCGGGTCAACGGCGCCATCGTTCCGCTGCGGCACAAGCTTCAAAACGGTGATGTCATCGAGATCATCACGAGCAAGAACCACCAACCCAGCAAGGATTGGCTTGAATTCGTCATCACCAGCCGTGCCCGCTCGCGTATTCGCCTTTACCTGCGGGCCGAGGAGCGCAAGCACGCGGTCAAGCTCGGCAAGGAGCTCCTCGAAAAGGAGATGCGAAAGAACGCAATGTCGCTTTCGCGATTCCTGAAGAGCAAGCGTGCCAAGGAGGTGCTTTCGCGATTCCATGCGGGTTCCGAAGATGACCTCTACGCCCGAATCGGGATTGGCAAGCTCGCGCTCCCCAGCGTGATGCAAGAGATGATGCCCAGCGAAGATGGCGAGCGTGACAGCCTACGACCGGGTTTCATCGAGCGTGCGGTCCAGCGGGTTTCCGGCGACGTCGAAGGAGCCGGTATCCGTATTCAGGGCATGGACAACATGCTCGTGCGTTTCGCCCAGTGCTGCAATCCCGTGCCCGGGGATCCGGTCACGGGCTGGATCACACGTGGCCGCGGGGTTTCGGTGCATCGGAGAGGCTGCCCTCGCGTTCTCGAGCTCGACCCCGAGCGTCGGGTGCAGGTGAGCTGGGCGGACCACGTCGACGTCGACCTGCCGGTCTCCCTGCGTGTCATGACCGACGATCGGGCGGGAATCCTCGCATCGGTCTCGTCGGTGTTTTCGACCAACGGTGTCAGCATCAGCGAAGCGTCGTGCCTGTCCAAGGACGGGCGCGCCGAGAACCTGTTCCACTTCAGAGTCGGCGACATCGACCGACTCCGCGAGATCATGCGAGGCGTCGCAAAGGTCAAAGGCGTCCTCGACGTCGAGCGCATTTAGCCGTTCTGGTCACCCGTCGCCCGCCAGACGATGGAGAGCGCGCCGGCTGTTCCGGCGAGCGTCAGCAGGACGAGCCACCCGCTGATGTGCTCGACCTTCTGGCTCAAGGTGTTGAAGCCTTCGACCCGGAGAAGGCTTGCGGGCAGCAACAAGGGCAGGGCGTTGACGCCGGCGTGCATCGCAATGCTTGCCAAGGTGGACTTCGTTCGCAGAGCCACCGCGCCAAGAACCAGACCCCCAAGCGTTGCGTAGACCAAGGCAGACACACCGCCGCCCAGGTGAACCATTCCGAAGAGCAAGGAGCTCCAGATCAGTGCCGGCGT
>CAMYMX010000234.1 GCA_947259605.1 uncultured Polyangiaceae bacterium
TTCGCCATGGCCACCGCCTCGGCATCCATGAGCCGTTTCTTCATCACTGCGCCCTCCGCGTCGCCGACGACATGGGCGACGTCTACCCTCAGCTCGCGGAGCGCCGCGCCCTCATCGAACAGATTTCGCTCCAAGAAGAGGACCGCTTCCGCCGTACGCTCGACCGCGGCCTTCAGCTCATCTCGGAGAACAAGAAGTGGATCGACCTCGGCGGAGCGCGTTCCTTGCCTGGGGAGGTGGCCTTCAAGCTCTACGACACCTATGGCTTCCCGCTCGATCTCCAAAACGTCATCGGCGAGGAGCAGGGCTTCGCGATCGATCATAAGGGGTTCGACACCGAGCTCGAGCAGGCGCGTCTGCGGAGCCAGGGTTCCAAGATTGGAAGCAGCGCTGTCGCCGAGGTGTATCCGGAGCTCGCCCAACGATTCGGCACTATCGAGTTTCTCGGCTACGACCAGGAGGACGCTCGGAGCGAGATTCTCAGCTTGGTTTCGGACGGCCGTCCGGTCGATGCGCTCGGCCGAGACGAGACGGGCGAGATCATCACGCGCGCCACGCCGTTCTACGCCGAGCAGGGCGGCCAGGTGGGTGACCGCGGGGTCATCGAGCTCGACGGCGCGCGCTTCGAGGTCGACGACACGCACAAACCCGTCGAAGGCCTGATCGTTCATCGCGGCAAGGTCGTGTCGGGCTCGTTCGAGGTGGGCGCGAAGGTTGATCTTCGAGTCGATCACGCGCTCCGGAGCGCGACCCGACGTAATCACAGCGCCACGCATCTTCTGCATTGGGCCCTGCGGAAAGTCGTCGGCGAGACTGCGGCGCAGAAGGGCTCGCTGGTCGGTCCCGACCGACTCCGATTCGACTACAGCGGCACCCGCCCTCTCGAAGCAAGCGAAATCCAGCAAATCGAAGATCTCGTCAATGCCTGCGTCCTCGAGAACACCGAAATCACGACCGAAGCCCTGGCGATGGACGACGCCAAAGCGCGGGGCGCAATTGGCATCTTTGAAGAGAAGTACGGCGAAGTGGTACGCATGCTCACCATCGGCCCTTCGCTGGAACTTTGCGGGGGCACGCATGCGCGGCGCACCGGCGACATTGGGCTCTTCAAGGTGCTTTCCGAGACGGGCCTTGCGGCCGGCGTTCGCCGCATCGAGGCAAGCACGGGCCTGAACGCGCTTGGGCATCTCCGGCGCGTGGAGTCGGAGCTCACGGGTGCAGCATCCTTGCTCAAATCGCCAGCGGCTCAGCTTCGCGACAGAGTCGAGCGTCTCCTCGAGCAGCAAAAAAAATCCCAGCGGGAGATCGAACGGCTCAAGCGCTCCTTGATGTCGGGGGAGAGCGCAGACCTTTCCGCCAATGCCCGTGAGATCGACGGCGCGAGGGTGCTGGGCGCGACGGTCGAGCTCGGTGACGCAGGCGCCCTACGCGAAATGGCCGATCAACTGCGAGACAAACTAGCGCCCGCGGTCGTGCTGCTCGGTTCTCCGAGCAAAGATGGAAAGAAGGCGCTGCTCGTCTGTAGCGTGTCGAAAGATTTGATCGGTCGATTCCGGGCGGGGGACATCGTCAAGGCAGCCGCTCGCATCGTCGGGGGCAACGGCGGCGGGCGTCCCGACTTCGCACAGGCCGGAGGCCCGGACCCAAGCAAGCTCCAGGATGCGGTCCACGCGATATACGAGATTGCGGGAGCCGACTAGGTGTCCGCCAAGTCCCGGGCCATCGGCACCGTTCTCAACGCGTATCTCAGCTCGAGGCCGGCAAAGCACGCACTGTATACCGTTGGCCGGGTGCTTCGAGGCGGACGCAGGCGCGCTCGCTTCTACTATCGGGCCGATGATCCGTACAGCCACCTCTTGGCGCAGGTCGCGCCACGACTGATGAGCGCGTACGGCCTCCACGTCGAGATCATCCCGGTCGCACCGCCAGGCGCGGGCGGCAATCCAGCCCCAGAAATGTTGCTCGAGCATGCGATTTCTGATGCCTCGCTTCTCGCGGAGCGCTACGGGCTCAGCTTCCCGCACGATGCGACGCCGCCGTCCGAGGATCGCGTTCGGAGGGCGCATGCGGTGATGCTCGAGCGCCGTACTGCCGAACAGCAGCTGCAAGTCGCCGCCGAGCTCGGCGAAGCGGTCTGGCGGGACGACGGACCAGCGCTCGCCGCGATCGTCGAGCGCTACGGAAGTGTCTCGGGCGAGGAAGTCCGACCGGCGCTCGAGGCGAACTATGCCGCGCTCGAACGCACCGGGCACTACCAGCCGGGAATGATCTACTACGGGGGCGACTGGTACTGGGGAATCGACCGACTTCACTTCCTCGAGGAAAGACTCCAACGCGAGGGGCTCCAAGGGAGTCTGGATTTGAGCCCTGGCGCCTCGCCGGCGCTGGCATCAATGGTTCGTTCTTCTGGTGCGAATCCGCTTCGCCTCGAGGTCTTCGTTTCGTTCCGCAGCCCCTATTCGTACTTATCGATTCCTCAGCTCATGGAGTTGCGAGACCGCCACGGCATCGAAGTCACCGTCAAGCCCGTGCTGCCGATGGTGATGCGAGGCCTTCCCGTACCTACGGCGAAGCGGCTCTACATCGTCCACGACGCCAAGCGCGAGGCAGATCGTTTAGGGATTCCGTTCGGGCATGTCTGCGATCCGCTCGGCGAGGGGATCGGTCGTTGCATGGCGGTGTTCTATGGCTGTGCGGTCGGCAAGGGGCTCGAGCTCGAGTTTCCAGCCTCGGTGATGCGGGGCATTTGGTCCGAGGCTCGGGACGTCGGCCACCTTCCCGATCTCGTGTTTCTGGCCGAGCGGGCCGGGATCAGCGAAGCCGATGTAAAGGCCGCCATCGAGGACAGCAGCTGGAAGGCCTTGGCCAAGGCCAATCGCGAAGCCCTGACCGAGATGGGGCTCTGGGGTGTGCCCTCCCTTCGAATCGGCTCTTATTCCACCTGGGGCCAGGACCGGATCCCGGCGCTCGAGGCCGAAATCACTCGGGTTTCCCAACCGGCCTGAGTTGCTTTTGCAGTGAAAGACTTTACGACGCCCCTTTTTCCTGTGACATTGATCACGTGAGCGTTTCCGAAGAGAAGCTGGCTGGGGTGGACCAGGCTCTCGCAGGCCTCGGCATGAGTGACGCCGAGGTGACCGAGGTTCGGAGTCGCTTCAGGAGCACGACCCCCGTCGATTTGAAATCGGTGGACGGCGAGCTCGGCATGCTCTCGACGGAGTTTTCGTTCGTCGGCACGTCGACCGACTTGCACGACGAGAGGCCCAGCACAGCCCAGGATGCCGACGGCAATTGGGACAACGAGCATACCGAGGTCGAGGTTCTGGACGAGTCGGACTTCGTCTTGCTCGTCGACGAAAACGAGCTCGAGGCGCTCGAGAAGGCCGGAGAAGACGATGCCCTGCAAACGACTCCGGTTGGGGCTCCTGACGGCGAGCAACCGGCGGAAGGCGAGGGTAGCTTCTTCAAGAAGCTCTTTGGTAGCCGCCGGAACAGCAGCAGCCCCTAGCGGAGCTCAGAAGTAAAATGTTCCGCCGAAGGTGAGCACCGCGCCGCCGGACGTATTCGTTCCCCGGACCCCATCGAAGAACTCTGGCCGTGGGTCGCTGTCGATCCGGTGACGGATGACGCCTCGAACATCGGCATTGAGTGCAAACGCTGGCGCCAGCCTGAGCTCGACTCCGGCGCCGGCCTGGCCTCCGATGTGGGTCATGCGGCGCACTTCATTGATCGTGTCGACCCGACCGAAGGAGAGACCCGGACCGATCACGAAGTAGAACTGGAATTTGTGCTGAGGATTGAGGAAGAACAGGACGTTCGCCGTGAGAGGAATCTCGGTTCGGTAAAAGCCTTGGTAGTCGTTGCCGGCATAGTACCCAGATCCGAGATCGATTCCGATGTGCTCCTTGGGACGGAAGCGAAGTGCGCCTCCGAAGCCACCCATCAGCACCCGCGGCCCGAACGTGCCTCCGAAGTCGAAGTGAAGACCAACTTTGCGATCCCGTTGCTGCGGAGGCGGAGGCTTGGTGGCTGGCTGCTGCGCCGGCGTGTTTTTGACGATGACGACCGTCGGCGGCTTGGTCTTGACCACCACCTGGGACGAAGAGCTCTCGGGCCTGACGACCACGACCTCGGCGCGCGCCGCCGTCGCGCTGCTGAGCACGAGGGCGAAGGCAATGACGGGAAAGACGATAAATCGGAGCATGGGGCCACCTCTCGCTTTTCTACGAGGGTGGCCGGCAAAACATTCAAATGAGGCCGTTCGAGGCCAGATCGGGACTGAATTCGCGGCGTTTCAGCTTCAGCGAACGGCGCGGCGGTCTTCGAGCGCCCGGACCAGGGTCACCTGATCGGTGAACTCGAGCTCGCCTCCGTGGGGCACGCCTGCGGCAATCCGTGAGACGCGCACCGGCAACGAGGACAGAGCGTCTGCCACGTAGAGCGCAGTTGCTTCGCCTTCGACGCTGAGTGGCGTGGCGACGATGATCTCTTTGATCGCTTCATCCGCAATGCGACGTTCGAGCGCATCGAGCGGAAGCTGGTCGGGGCCGACGCCGTCGAGCGGCGCGAGCAAGCCGTGCAAAACGTGGTAGCGACCACGGAAACTGCCTAGCGCTTCGAGGGCGATCAGGTCGGGGACTTTGGCTACGACGCAGACAAGCGATTCGTCGCGTCGCGGGTCTTTGCAGATCGCGCATCGTGACTCGGCGCCGTAGTTCCCACAGAGCTCGCAGCGGGTGACGTCTTCGTGGATTGTGCTCAGCGCTTGACCAAGCGCAGCGGCGTACTGCGCGTCTCCCTCGAGCACGAAAAAAGCCAGCCTTGCGGCGGTTCGCTCGCCGATGCCCGGCAGCCTGGACAGCAGGGAGATCAACGACGCGATGGGATCTGATGCCGTCATCGCTCAGCCAAGCCCGGGAATCGCCAAGCCCCCAGTGATCTTCTCAATTTCGGCGTCGACGTGCTCGCGCGCTTTGGAGAGCGCGGCGTTGGCAGCTGCGACGACGAGATCTTGCACCATCTCCATGTCTTCTTCTTGCAACAACGCTTTGTCGATTCGGATTTCCGCGAGCTCGGGGATGCCGTTGGCCACCGCCGTCACCCGGTCGTTGCCCGCGCTGGCCTCGAACGTCTCTTGATTGAGCTCTTCCCGACGCTTTTCCACCTTGCGCTGAACGCGGCCTGCTTGCCGCATGAGCTCTCCCATTCCGCCACGAAAATTCATTCGATCCTCTCAGTCCGCCTCGATGTGCACTTTCAGCTTCCCTGCTGATTCGGGAAATACGTCGATGGCGTCGCGCACGCGTGGGTGGTTGAGCGCCTCCTTGCGCTTGGCCTCCGCCTCTGCCTCTTTTCGCTGGGCGGCCACCGCCGCCACGGTCTTCGTCGCCGCCTCGCTCTGGGCGTCGAAGCGGATCTGAATTTCCGGACGTGCGCCGAGTTGGTGCTCAGCGACCCTTGCAATGGCGGCGATCGATTCAGGCGATTCCGCTTGGCGCCCGTAAAACGAGCCGTCTTTAAACGAGAGGACGATTCGGTCCGGGCCCACAGCCTTGGGGATTCCATGCTCCAACACGGCGGCCAACGCGGGTTGCTGCTGTTCGAGGGTCCCGACGAGCTCTTCCCATTCTTGGAGCGCCGCGCGTCGAATCGGGGTCAGAACCTCGCCGGTGCTGGTTTGAAAACCGCCGGCGTGCTTGGTCGCCGGCATGATCGGCTCGCTCGGTGTTTGCCGTCTCGCTTCGGGCGTCGGATCGGGCGGAGGCGCAGCGTCGCGCTTTGCCTCGGGTGCGGGCTCAGGCTTGGACTCGGCCTTGGGAGTCGCCGAACGTGGACCGGGCTTGGGGTTTGGCTTTCGAGGCCGTGAACCCGTCGCAGGACCACCGGTGCCCCCCGGGCTTCCTTGCAGTGCGTCGAGGCGTGCAAGAAGGTCGGACACCGATTGAAGAGGAGGCCTCGTCGCGACGCGGACCAGGCCCATTTCGAGCATGAGCTTGGGGTTGGGACTGTGCGCCATCTCGTCCATGACCTTCGAGGTCGCCCGAAACCCGCGTTGAAGCTCGAGAATGTCGATACCTTCGATGAGCGCTTCGGCGGCCTCGCGCTCTTCAGGGACCCACTCTGCCGGGTCTCCCGCATCGAGCTTGAGGACGACCAAGTCGCGCATTAG
>CAMYMX010000235.1 GCA_947259605.1 uncultured Polyangiaceae bacterium
CACTTCCGCTATCCTCACCGCCCATGCCCACCGACCTCCAACAAGCCCTCGCCCTCATCAAGCTCATCAACAACTGGGCCCTCATCGACATCGCCCTCGACCCCGCAGCAGTCACCGCCTGCACCGCCCCATCGTTCCCGCGCAACCGAAAGGCCCTCTGGTCCATCTTGCAGGAACAGCACCGTGAGTTCTTCGAGCAAATCACCGAATCAGGCGAAACCAAACGCGGCCCCACCGTCCACCACAACACCGCCAGCTACAACCCCACCGACCGCTGCGGCTACCACCAGCCAGCAGACGACCACCCCGACACCCTCAAAGTAAGGGCCGCAGCCAAAGACTTCTTCCTCGGCCGCCCCGTCGACGTCATCGAAGGCCACGGCACCTACCCCGGCCCCTACGACTTCGACTTCGACTTCGCGATAGTGCTCGATGCGAAGAACGGATTGATCTTTAGCTTTGTTTGGAATCTGCAGGATTGATTGGCGAGCCTCACCGGCATCGAAACAGACTGGCACCGCCGGATCTCCTACATCGGCATCTCGCACGCGCGCACGACCTTGCATGTGATTATTCACGAGGATTGCGATGATAGGCGCCGGGAGCGTCCCCCTTCCAAGCCTTGCTCGCATGAGAGCCTTTGGCACCATCACGGCCCATGAACGTCCGAACTAGACGGGTTCCCGCCCCGGCCGAGCGCAGCAGCCGCCTCCAAGTGCTCGCACTCCCCCTCGCTTACGTCCTCGCATCGACCCCCGGCTGCGCAGAAACCTCGTCTTCGTCGAGCGCCCAACAGCAAGTCGAGTGCGACGCCGAGCCCCTGGTCCGCACCACGGGCGAGGGCGTAGAGTTCGTCCGTACGCCGAGCGGCTGCTTCGAGAGCCTGCCGGGATTCGACTACGAGCTGCAGAGCGTCGAGATCGACGGCCTCCGCCAAGGATACGTCGACGAAGGTCCGGCCGATGCACCGGTGGTGCTGTTGCTACACGGCCAACCGACCTGGTCGTATCTCTATCGAAAGATGATCCCCGTCCTGGTCGACTCAGGCTACCGCGCCATCGCGATGGACCACGTGGGCATGGGGTCGTCGGACAAGCCGATCGACATCACCTACTACTCCTATCTCGGCCACATCGACCGCCTCGAGAAGTTCATCGAAGCCCTCGGCCTGCGCGAGATCAACGTCTTCGTACAAGACTGGGGGAGCCTCATCGGGCTCCACGTCGCCGGTGAGAACCCCGACTGGTTCGCGCGCATCGTCGTCGGCGATGGCACGCTCCCGGTCGTCCCCGAAGGCATCGAGCCATACCCCCGCGTCGAAAACCCCGACGAGCTCGACCGGGACCTCGAGTTCGTCTTCCAGCTCATCCCGCCGCAGCAGTTCCCTTTCTACGACGAAGACTGCAACCTCATTGGTGGAACGGGCACGGACTTCGGCGCATGGATGGAGTACGCGATGAAGGCCGAGGCCTTTCACGCGTCCGAGGTCGTCGAGGCCCTCACCTGGTTCGACATCCCCGCCGACGAAGAGGCCGCCTACGACGCGCCCTTTCCGAGTCGGCTCTACATGACCGGGCCGCGCACTTTTCCTTCGCTCGTCAATGAGCTCGGCGGCGCCAACCAGCAAGCGTGGGCCGGCCTCATGCAGTTCGACAGACCCTTCCTCACGATTTGGTCGAGCAACGACCCCGGCAACCTCGGCAGCTGCGCGACCCAAGACCGCCTGATCGACAACATTCCGGGCGCCGCAGGCCTCCCGCACACCCGCCTCCCCGAGTCGAGCCATTTCCTACAGGACGACCAAGGCGCCGAGATCGCCCGCCGCATCGTTGAGCTAATCGAATCGACCTAGAACGAAAGGGCGCGCGGCCTGTTCGCAGCGGAGGCCGCCAGGTGTAGAGTCCGCGCGTGAGGTCGGAGACCTATTGCAGACGCTTGTTCGTCGTCGGTGCCCTCTGGAACTGGGGCGTGGCCCTGCTGCTCACCAGCTTGGCGGCCCTCGAGCTCCAAGCACTGTCGTGGTTTCTAAACGACATCCCTGAGAGCTTTCTTTGGTTCTACGCATGCATGGGGATCGTCGTCGTATTCGGGGTTGGTTACTACTGGGTCGCGCAGGACGTTCGAAGGAACCGCGACATCATCAAGATGGGAATCCTCGGCAAGACGCTCGTCTTCGTCCTCATCATCCCCGCCTGGCTCAGCGGCGAAGTCACAGCGCTCACCGCAGCGGCCGCCACAGTCGACTTGGTGTTCACGATCCTATTCATCGACGTCTTGATGAAGAACCCGGCTTGAACCTTCAGGCGATGCGGCGAAAGTCGAAGTCCGCGACGTTTACGCTGATACACTCACTTGGTGCAACGTCGAATCTTGGCGCTTGTCGGCTTCGTTCTCACCGCAGCGCTGATCGCACTGGGTAGCGTGTGGCCCTCGTACTTCACCATTGCAGCGCTGGTCTCTCTGCCGGCGCCGGTCCTCTTTCTCGTCGCGCTGGTTCGGCCCGCGTTGTTCGATCGCAGAGACCTGCGGGCTTACCTGATTCTTTGCGTGGTGCTGGCTGTAGTGAGTTTAGGCGTCGAGACCCTGTGGTTGCTGACTCGCACCTGAGGATTCGCTACGAGCTCGACTCCGTGATGGCCCTAGACCCGCGCTACCACCATCGTCGTCCCCGAAGGTTTCCGAACAGACTTGAGTGCCATCCCATTTTGGGCGCGTTTTGTATTCGACACGCTACGATGGCCTCGTGACCGATTCACCCGAGGACCAACCACGAGATGACGATCCGCTTCTCGACTGGGAAGCCGCCCGGTACCTGTTCTGGTTCGCCCTTGTAATGGGGGTCTCTCTCGCAGTGGTCGAGGTCGCCGTAGAGGGCGTTTCGGGTTTCGGGATAGGTACGCTGGCCGCCTTTCAAGGTGCCTTCGGCATCCTCGTCCAAAGTGGCCGCTTGAAGAACTGGAAACTTGCACAAAGGATTGCCTCCGCGCTTTTCGCACTGGCCTGGATCGCGTTCCTCATCCCGTACGGCCAAGCCCGCGGTTGGTTCTGACGGTCCGAAATCCACTGACGACCTGGACCGGCCTACCACTGGGCGCATGGATCGCCTGCAACAAGCACCGAGCCCAACCGCTACTTCATCTTCCGCTGAATCCCCGCCAGCTCCTGCCGAATCCCCCGCAGCTCGAAAACCACCTCACGCATGTAGTCATTCGTCGACTTCTGCGTCATCGCCGAGCCGCCGAAGCCGCTCCTCGATGAACGCCGCATACTCCGCCTCTTCCTGCGCCTCTAGCCTTGCCTGAAGCTGCACCGCCTGAATCTCGAGCTCCGCCGCCTCACCGACATCGAAACCGCCTGGCACCGAGGCGCAGCCTACATGGACATGTCGCGCGCACGCGCAAGCGCGATCCGCTGGTCCACCAGCTTCGCAATTCGCCGCATCAGATGCATGGGGCGTGCCGATGCACCCTCCTTGAACTCGACTTCAGGTAGGTCTCCACTGATGCGCGCGCCACTGTCAGCGATGTAGATCTTCTGCCCGTCGTCCAAGTCGATTGTAACGTTAACCGGCCAGTCGGAAGGGCGCACCCGGCCCATCCGTTGGTACTCAACTCGAGTCACGCGTCGCAACGAACCAAATCCTCGTTCGATTGCCAAGTAATCACGATGAAACGAGACACGAACATTGGCTACCCACATCCCCACGACAATGAGCGCGTACATGCCGGTTACGACCGCCACACTCTCGTATCGATCCTTCACATCTGGCAGCAACAGAAGCATCAACACGGCGAATGCAATAAGTGCCGTCACTGCGCCCAAGCTTGCGGAGACGTAGGGAGTGTCGATCACCACGTCCGGCGCGTCATCGGTATTGTCCGACCCCATGCTCTTGCGAGCTAAAATAGTCGAACCTTGTCTTCAGAGTCCACTTGATCCCTCGCTGCCCCAAAGACCTGAGCCACGTGTGCTGCGTCACGAGAACGACCGCGCCGCCGCCTGTCAGCCCCACACAATGGTTCGGATCCGCAGCGCCCAGATCCACACCCCGAAATCGAGAAGCCGACGAGCCCGACGCCTCCACCGTGCCTTGAATGGCGTGGTCGCCGGCGCAGGCCCAAACACCTACACCTCACCGTCCTCGCACCAAATCTGAATTCCCGCCGCGTACTCCTCGAGGAGGTAGCGCTCTACGACGAGGTCTTCGACCGTTGGGCAATCCCTTGGATTGTCGGCCAAGTACAGCATCACCGCCGACCGAGCGCGTTGCAGCGGCGTGCGCTTGGTCGCGGCCCCGCATGCGGAACTATAGCTTCGGTAGCACCCCAACCAGTCTCCGGCGTAGACGTACCCAGACGGAAGCGCGAGGAAGTAGTACAGCACCCCCAAGAACAGCACCGTCCCCAACCGAGGCTCTCGTCGTTGCGCCATCGCTTCGAAAGAAGAACGCGAGCAGAGCCAACCGATATTCCCTTCGACGCGGCCGCCAGCAACAACAACCCAACCAACCCCCTAGTTCGCCGCCGATCGCCTCGAAACGTCCTCCGCGATCCGAGTAGCCTCGATCCCAATCTCCCGGAGCATCCCCGTCGGCGACACATAAAGCCCGCACAGGTACAAGTCGTCGTCGAGCCGGTAACCGCTGCCCTCATGGCTGCCGGTCTTCGCGTCAATTTCATCGACAGAGACGAACTCGGCAAGAGCAGGGCGATACCCTGTCCCCAGTACGACCGCCGCGAAGTCCTCCCGCCTACCGTCCACGAACACGACGCCCTCCTCGTGAAACGACTCGATGCCAGGCCGCACTGAGATCTTCTTCTTGCGGATGAGATCGATCGTGCCGATGTCGAGCAAGGGAATTCTCCCGTGCTCGCGGATCTGGACGTTCGGACCGTACGGCAGCCGCCGCAGGCCGACGTCCTCGATGTTCCCGACCGAGGCGGCGACGATCGGTTTCCCGAGAACGTCTGCCACCTTGGCAGGAAGGAAGCTCATCGCGATCCCTACACCCAGGATCGGGATGCCGAACACATCACGTGGCACCACGTTGACGGGTCCGCGGACTGCGAGGCTTGGCTCCGCGCCCTGCTCGACGAGATCGATCGCGATCTCGCATGCGGAGTTGCCGAAGCCCACCACCAGCACACGGGAGCCCGCGAACCTGGCGCCGCTCGAGTATTCGGAGCTGTGCAGCAGCTCGCCTGCGTACTCGTCCATGCCCGGCCAGCGCGGACGCACGGGCTGACGCGTGTATCCGGTTGCGACCACCACGCGACGTGCGCGGAACACATCCATAGTCGTTTCGACGAGCCACAAATCGCCTTCGCGCCGCACCGACTTCACCGTCTGCCCGTAGCGCGGGTGCAGATCGAAGTGCTCGCGGTACGCCTCGAGGTAGTCGACGACCTGTTGGCGGCTGGGGTAGCGCGGATAGCTCTTCGGCATCGGAAACCCGGGAAGCCCCGACAGACCGCGCGACGTATGAAGGTGCAGTCGCTCGTAGTGGTTGCGCCACGCGTGGCCAACGTGCTCGTGCTGCTCGAGCAGGACAGCATCGATGCCTCGGGGCTTGAGCGACGCGGCGACGGCTAGCCCGGCCGCACTCGCGCCAACGACCACAACATCGTGCACGGAGGAACGTTCCACATCGCGGAGTGTACTGCGAAGCCGCCGCGCCTGGAAGCGGAGAGGATTCTACCGTTAGCCTCGGTCGGACATTTCCAGCGTCGTATCTTCACGGGGGTTTTGGGACCCGAGGGCCGCATCCGAACGAGGCATGGCCCATCACGAGCCGCGCGCGCGCGGCTGCACGTCATCGATGCCCCTACGCCGCGCTCTCGTCCTCCGTTCGCCACCCCGGAAACAACAGCACAGCCGGATGCACCTTGAGCGCCCGCGCGATGCGCACGGACTGCCCCACCGACAGCCTCTTAGCCCATCGAGAGGACGATGAGAGCCGAACTTCGCAGAACTAGCTCGTTATGTCCCGTAGGGCGCGAAGCTCAAAGGGCGTTTGTTCTTACTACGCTCTGCCGACCTGCCGCATTGGAGGATTCCAAGTGCGCATCCGGATTGACGGCTTGGTACGGTTCGGTATCGTACCCGGGCGGCATGGTGCAGGCTCGTGCCGTCGGTCGCTCGGAAAGGTGCCCGATGTGCAAGTCTATT
>CAMYMX010000236.1 GCA_947259605.1 uncultured Polyangiaceae bacterium
ATCCGAATCGCGGCTTCTACCATTGCTTCGGCTGCAAAGCGTCGGGCGACATCTTCTCGTTCTTGATGCACGTCGAGGGCAAGACCTTCCCCGAAGTCGCGCGCGACCTCGCCGAGCAAACTGGCGTTCAGCTGCCGGTCTATGATCCGCAGCGCGAGGCAGAGCACCAGCGCAACAAGAAGCAGTCCGAGCGCCTCGCTTCGTTGATCGAGCAGGCGACCGAGTTCTATCGCGCTCAGCTTCTCGAGCATCCTGATGCTGGCATTGCGCGCCAAGAGCTCTTGGATCGCGGCATCAGTGAAGAGTCCATCCGCAAGTTCCGTTTAGGCTATGCACCTCATGGCTGGGACTCGCTCGTGCGTTTCTTGGAACGCGCCGGTGCATCACCCGAAGACGCGGAAGCCGTCGGCCTCATCGTTCCGCGCCGCTCGGGCCGCGGCCACTACGACCGTTTCCGCCACCGATTGATGTTTCCGATCGCCGATGTGCACGGTAAAGTCGTGGCCTTCAGCGGCCGAGCGCTCGCCCCTGCACCATCGATGGAGGAGCAAAAGGAGCCTCCGGCGAAGTACCTCAACAGCCCGGAGAACCAGCTCTATCACAAGGGCGAGGTTCTCTACGGGTTGCACGAAGGCCGCGTCGAGATCCGACGCGAAGACGCCAGCGTTCTGTGCGAAGGCAATTTCGACCTAGTCGCGTTGCATCAGGCCGGCTTTCAGAACGCGGTTGCACCCATGGGCACGGCCTTCACCGAAGCACACGCCAAACTGCTCAAACGCTTTGCGCAGAAGGTGGTTTTGCTCTTCGATGGCGACAAGGCTGGCCGTAAGGCCGTTCGCGAAGCGCATACGGTCGTGGGCAAAGCCGGGCTCGAAGCGCACGTCGTGACGCTGCCGCAGGGCGCTGACCCCGACAGCTTCCTCCGAGAGCAGGGAGAGGAATCTTTGCGAATTCGAATCGTGAGCGCTCCCACCATAATCGAGTATTTAATTGACGATGCAGCCTCCAGCTCGGAATCAAACCCGCACGCAAAGGCGGAGTCGATCGCCAAACTTGGTCCGATTCTTGCCAAGGTTGAAAGCCCGATCGAACGCGGTCTCTATGTCGAACGCGTTGCCCGCAAATTTGGGATCACAGACCTAGGTTTGGTGCGCCACGAGTTGCGCCGCGGATTGGGTCGGCAGACCGATCGGACCATCGCTCGGCGTGACGCAGTGCAGCAGCCGATTGCAACGCGAGTGTCGGAGTTACAGTTGAAGTTGATTTCGCTGCTCGTCGATCAACCGACCTTGGTTCACCACGAAGGGGTCGATAAACTTCCGAAGCTTTTGACGAGCCCTGATCTTCGCGCCATCTTTGATTCTATCTTGCAGATGGTGGATACGCAGGGATCGCTCGATGTCACGGTATTGCTCGACGAGTTGACCGACAATCAGCTCAGGCCGTGGTTGGAAGCGAAGTTGGCGGTGCAGGAGCATGGCCTCGAGGAAGCACGTCAAATTCTCGACGATGGCCTTCCACTTCTCGAACGAAAAAACATCGAACATGAGCTGCCCCGTTTGCAACAGCGCATCGTCGACGCGCGCCGAGTTGGTGACGACGCACTAGCGGCAGGGCTCACTCGAGAGTTTGTGGAGCTGACGCGCAGCGCACACAAGCTCAAGTCGAACACAAAGCAGAGGTGAAGATGGCGAGCAAGAGCTCAGTACGTACCGAGGAATCGACTTCATCCAAGTTCGACTCTGAACCCGTGTCGCGCGTAGTGCCGAAGCTCAAAGGGCGCGAGCGCAAGGAAGTGCAGGTGCTCCTGGAGCGCGGGCGCACGCAAGGGCATTTGACCTATGACGAGCTGAATGAGGCGCTGCCGCCGGACATGGTGACGTCCGATCAAATCGACGACCTGATGGTGTGGCTCAAAAGCGAGGACATCGATGTAGTCGACGGTGCGCCCGAGGGACAGAGCCGAACGAGCGAAGTTCCCGTTGCAGCGACGCGGAGCTCCGCGCGCCGCGCGTCCACGATTCCGCCTCCTGCCGATGACAGTTACACGCAGAAGTCGAACGACCCGGTACGGATGTACTTGCGGAAGATGGGCTCGGTTTCGCTGCTCACGCGTGAGGGCGAAGTCGAAATCGCAAAGCGTATCGAAGATGGCGAAAGCAAGATTTTCCAAGTGATTCTCAATTCCCGCGTGGGAGTGAGTGAAATCCTGGAAATCGGTGAGACCCTCCGGAAGGGCAAACTCCGCATCAAGGACGTCGTCCGCGATCTGGACAAAGAAGAGGAGGTCGACTTCGAGGCCGCGAAGGTTCGCGCCCTCAAGGTCTTTGACAAGGTCAAGCGCATCGAGTCTTCGATGACGAAGGTTCGCGGTGAGCTCGAGGGCAAGCAAAAGGTGTCCGACCGGAGCAAGAAGCAGCACACGGCGCAGCTCGAAAAGCATCTGGAGGACCGGATCTCGCTTCTGCGGGAGCTCAACCTCACCAAGAAACAGATCGATCGCGTCGTTGCTGCGATTAAGGGTTACACGCGCCGCGTCGAGCGGGCCCAGCGAGAGATCAGCGAAGCCGAGGCTCGCGTGGGCGGCCTCCGGTTCAAAGACATGAAGCGCGTGGTGCGCGACATGCAAGAGAGCAAAGCCGTCGAGAAACGAGTTCATCGCAAGTACGGATCTGAGGAGCAGATTCTTCTCTCTGAGGAGCACGTCCGCGATGCCCAGAAGTCCATCGTCGATGTGGAAGAAGCCATGGGGCAGCCCGTTGATCGATTGCGCGAAACGTATCGAGCTCTTGCTGAAGGTGAGCGCCAGTCTGAGCGAGCGAAGGCAGAGCTGGTGGAAGCCAACCTGCGTCTCGTCGTCTCGATCGCCAAGAAGTACACGAATCGCGGCCTGCAGTTCCTCGATCTAATTCAGGAAGGCAACATCGGCTTGATGAAGGCCGTAGACAAGTTCGAGTATAAGCGCGGCTATAAGTTCTCGACCTACGCGACCTGGTGGATCCGTCAGGCCATTACCCGGGCCATCGCCGATCAGGCCCGAACAATCCGAATTCCGGTCCACATGATCGAAACGATCAACAAGCTGATCCGGACCTCCCGCTACCTGGTGCAGGAGCTGGGCCGGGAGCCCGATCCAGAAGAGATCGCCGAGCGGATGGAGATGCCTCTGGAAAAGGTACGGAAGGTTCTGAAGATCGCCAAAGAGCCGATCAGTCTCGAGACCCCGATCGGGGAAGAGGAAGACAGCCACCTCGGAGACTTCATCGAAGACAAAAACGCCGTCTCCCCCGTAGAGGCCGTCATCGGCGGCAACCTCGAAGACCAGACCCGCCGCGTCCTCAAGACTTTGACGCCCCGGGAAGAGAAGGTCCTCCGAATGCGCTTCGGCATCGGTGAAAAGAGCGATCACACCCTCGAGGAGGTCGGCCAGGACTTCGAAGTCACCCGAGAGCGAATCCGCCAGATCGAGGCCAAGGCGTTGCGAAAGCTTCGGCATCCAAGCCGTTCGAAACAGCTCCGCTCGTTCATGGACAACTAACGGGACGCGGAAAAAGTCGCGATACGGGCGTCCTCATGGCGGCTTTGAACGGCTCGCGCTGCCGCGGATGTTGGGAGGTGGGAGTGTTGGGTGGGCTGTGTCGTGCGGCTTGTTGACACCGCCCCGCCCACCCCCACCCCCACCCGTAGTCCTCCCTGGCGCGGCATTCGCTTCGCTCTGCCTTGCCGGCGCTTCGCGCCGGGCTTCGCCCTGCGGGCTCGCGCTGCCGCGCCCCGGTACGCCCGTCGCAAGCCGTTCTCCGGTCGTAAGTTGTCTTTGATTCGCGTTGGAGGCTGGTTCGGGCTAGTAGTGCCCTGAGGGCCCATAGCTCAATTGGTTAGAGCCCCCGGCTCATAACCGGGTTGTTCCTGGTTCGAGTCCAGGTGGGCCTACCGAGCAAAACTGCGTTGCGGTTTTGCTCGAGCCACGTGGGCGGCGCACAGCGCCGACTTTATACGGCCACGCCCGAGTCCGTTCTCTTGCACCCTCTGCAAAGGCACGCTACAGCCCCGCCAGCTCAGACTGACCACGGAGGCGATCCTTGCGCGAAGAGCTCGTAGCGCTTGCAAAACTTGCTGAGATGGATGACTCGGCGCGTGACATCGACGCCGAGCTCAAGCAGATACCGCAGCGTCTAGAAGAGATGCGGAACAGTGTCCTGACGCTGGAGACGATGCTTGCTCAAGAGCGTCAGCAGCTCAGCGAAGCCGAGCAGCTGAAAGCCAAGCAAACCAGCGAGCTCAAGGAGCGAAGCGAAGGGCTGCAGCGGGCTCGCAAGAAGGTCGCCCAAGCGACGAGCATCCGTGAAGCCGACGCAGGCGAGCGAGAGGTCGAGGCTAATCGCCGCGCCATCAAGGAGCGCGAAGACGAGCTGGGCCGAATCGCGCAGGCGATCGAAGCGAAGACGGCTTCACTCGCCGAGCGGGAGAAAGACTTCGAAGAGACCAAAACCTCTCTTCAAACAGACGAAGAGTCTTCCAAGACTCGTGTCGCCGAGCTCGAGGAGCAGCGGGCCAAACTGCTCGACGGCCGCGACGTGCTCGCCGCCAAGGTCTCCAAGACGATCATCAAGCGCTACGAACGCCTGAAGACCGGAATTCCGAACGCGGTGATCATCATCAGCGACGGCACATGCACGGCGTGCCGCATGGCGCTACCGCCCCAGTTGACGATCGAGCTCCAGCGAGCGAACGAGCTACATCAGTGCCCGCACTGCCGCCGGATCATCATTCATAAGGCGGTGGTGGAGGGGTAGGTGGGGTGCTGAGCGTGGGGCCTGGTTTGGTTTGGTTACACCGCCCGCCCACCCCCACCCGTAATCCTCCCTGCCGCGGCGTTCGCTGCGCTTCGCCTTGCCGGCGCGTTGCGCCGGGCTTCGCCGTTCCGGCTCGCGCTGCCGCGGGTGTGGTGGGGGGTGGTTGATGGGCTTGGGGCCTGGTTTGGTTTGGTTACACCGCCCGCCCACCCCCACCCGTAATCCTCCCTGCCGCGCGCATCGCTACGCTCGCGCTTGGCGGCGCGTTGCGCCTTGCTTCGCCCTTCGGGCTCGCGCTTCCGCCTGCTGTTTGGGAAGGTTAGTGGTCATGTCTCCGTATGGAGGGGCGCCGGTGAACGCGATGTGGGGGTTCGGCGGCGTGTGAGTGACAATCGGCAAGACAGCAACTACCGCCGATTGGCGCGAGCTCCGAGGGGCGCCTTGCGTGGCCCCTGCTCGCAGTCATTCCGGCCACCTTTGCAAGGCGCCCCGTCCGCTGAACTCCCGCGTCGCGCTTTTTTCCGCGCCCCGGACTAGACGATCGCCAGCCAGTTCTCGTCCGGCACCTTCACCCCGCGCACCGCGTCGAAGTAGGCGCTCTGCACCATTTCAGTGATGGGCCCGCGGGAGCCGATGCCGATGCTGCGGTCGTCGAGCTCGCGCACCGGGGTGACCTCCGCCGCGGTGCCGACCATGAACACCTCGTCGGCGATGTAGAGCTCGTCGCGCGAGATCAATCGCTCGTGAATGGTGAGCCCCAGGTCCTGCATGACGCGCATGACCGAGTTGCGGGTGATGCCGCCGAGGATCGAGACACCCATCGGAGGCGTGGCGATCTCGCCGTCGCGGACCACGAAGATGTTTTCGCCGGAGGCTTCAGACACATAGCCCTGTGTGTCGAGCATGATCGCTTCGTCGTAGCCGATGGCCTGGACCTCGCGCTTGGCGAGGATCGAGTTGACGTAGTGGCCGTTGATCTTGCCCTTTGACATCAGGGTGTTGACTCCGGCGCGTTGAAAGGAGCTCACCTTTGCTCGAATACCCCTGCGAAGGCCTTCTTCTCCGAGGTATGCGCCCCAGCGCCAGGCGATGATCGACACTCGGGTGGGGTTGGACTTTGCGCCCAGCCCCATCTCACCGTCGCCCATGAAGGCAATCGGCCGCAGATAGCATTCGTCGAGCCCATTGGCCCGGACCGTCTCGAGGCAGGCCTCGACCAGCTCCTGTTGGCTGTACGGCATCGGCAGCATGCAGATGTGAGCGGAGTCGAACAGGCGGCGAATGTGTTCTTCCAGACGAAAGATCGCGCTGCGCCCGTCGCCGAGCTTGTAACAGCGAATGCCCTCGAAGACGCCCAGCCCGTAATGCAGCG
>CAMYMX010000237.1 GCA_947259605.1 uncultured Polyangiaceae bacterium
ATCTAAGAACGGCCTGTCCGTGGTCGCGCTGGCTGGAGGCGTGGGCGGGGCGCGGCTCGTCGACGGACTCGATCGCCTGCTCCCATCGGGGTCGCTCACCGCCATCGTGAATACAGGCGATGACTTCGAGCATTGGGGGCTACACATCAGCCCTGACCTCGACACGGTGATGTACACACTCGCGGGTCTTGCTCCCGAGGACCGCGGCTGGGGAATCGACGGCGACACTTTCGAGGTTCTGAGGGAAGCCAGGCGCCGCGGCGTCGACGACTGGTTCCAACTCGGCGACCGCGATTTGGTCACACACCTCTTTCGAACGCGCGCCCTGGCTCTCGGCGAGTCGCTCACGCAGGCGACTGCAAAGCTATGCAACGCACTCGGCGTCGAGCGGCCAATCCTGCCGATGAGCGATGCCCCATGTCCCACGAGCATCCTCACCAAGAGCGGCGAAGAGCTCGCCTTCCAGGAGTGGCTAGTCAAGGAGCGCGCGGCGCCTCCGGTGAGCCGAGCTCGGCACGGAGGGAACGGTGAAACGACGCCGTCCGTTCTCGATGCCTTGAACACCGCCGATCTCGTCGTGATTTGCCCTTCGAATCCCTACGTTTCAATCGATCCGATCCTGAGGTTGGCTGGCGTGTCCGAAGGGGTTCGGCGCACGCCGACGGTCGCGGTGAGTCCGATTCTAAAAGGCAACGCGGTCAAGGGTCCGCTCGCCACCATGATTTCGGAAATCAGCGGCCGCCCGCCGTCGGCCGAAGCCGTCGCGACCCACTACGAAGGTTTGCTGGATGGATTCGCCGTTCAGCACGGAGACTCCTTCGGGGCCCGCTATCCAACCCTCGAAACGAACATCCTCATACAAACCAGAGAAGATCGGATACGCTTCGCCCGTGAGCTGATCGAATTTGCGCGGAATCTGACATGAGTCGCTGGGCACTAGTTCCAATCAAGGGGTTCGACCGAGGCAAGTCGAGGCTCGCCGAAGTGCTGGCTCCGTCTGAGCGCGCCGACTTAGCACGCTCCTTGTTCGAACACGTAGTCCAGGTCCTTCGGACGTCACCAGACATCGACGCGATCGCTGCCGTCAGCGACTCGGCCCAAGCTCGTGAGCTCGCCGAACGCTTGGGGGTGCTAGCGCTCTCGGACACGGACGGGAGCCCGGGCTTGGCCGAAGTGGTCGACGGCGCGCTCCAGGACCTGGAGGAACGCGGCGCGACTAGCGTGCTGATCTGCATGAGCGACCTACCCGACCTCACTGCCCAAGATATCGCCAGCGTGGCGCGCGAACTCGAGGAGAGCGACGTCGTGCTGGTGCCCGATCTCGCGCAGCAAGGTACCAATGTCATCGCCGTGAAACCGGCAACCGTCCTGCCGAGCTGCCTCGGGCACGATGATAGCCTCCGGCGTCACCATTGCGACGCCCGCCGTCTCGGACTCACCGTCAGCGTCCAGCTCAGCAACGGGATCGGATTCGACGTCGACCGCCCCTCCGACCTCGATCGGTTGCGCCGGCGCTAGTACCCGGCGGACAGACGGTCCATGAGAAGGCCGAGGAAGCGTGTCGCGATTCGACGCGGGAGTAGCCTGATCGCGAAGACCATGAGCTTGTTGAGGAAGCCCGGGACCACTGTCACTCGACCGCCCAGCGCGCGCAAGCTCGTCGCGACGACCGAAGCCGGGCTCGAAAAGACCCATCGTCGTAGCGGCCCGAACTTCCGAGGGTCGAGGCCTGCGACCTGTTGGAACTCGGTCGTCGTGCCTCCAGGACAAAGCGCCTGCACGTCGACCCCGTACGGGCGCAGCTCCTCGGCGAGACCTTCGGCAAAGAGCAGGTCGTACGATTTGGTTGCGTTGTAGTTCGTCATGCCACGCGCGGAGGAGAAAGCATTGACCGAGGACACGACAATCACGCCACCTCTGCCCCGTTCGCGCATGCCCTGAACGATCTCGTGCGTCAAAAGCATTGGAGCGCGACAGTTCAAATTAAGCATCGACTCCTGAACGCTCGGGTCCATGTCGAGAAAGGGACCGCTCGAGCCAAAACCCGCGCAGTTGATCAAGAGGCCAATTTCGATCTCGGCGAGTGCTGGCCGCAAGACTTCGACGATATTTCGTGCGGAGAGATCCGCCGGCGCCACGCGTACGTCGACTCGGTACATGTCTTCGATCGTCGACGCCAGCGCCTCAAGACGGTTGCGACGCCGTGCTACCAAGACCACGTTGATCCCCCGCTCCGCAACGCGGCGCGCAAACTCAGCACCAATACCCGCGGAGGCTCCAGTTATGACGGCCCAAGGTCCGTACCGCTCGGCAAGCTGGCTCATCGCTGCGCAGCGTACCACGCGGCTCCAGCCCGGACAGTCGCTAGCTCACGACGCGCAGGCCGCGAGGCTCGTAGTGAAAGCGCGAGTCGCTGGTCAGCGCCTCGTAAGAGCCGAACGAGGCATCCGGATCCTCAACCGCATCGAGCGGCTCACTCGGGTCCTGATCGGATGTATCCCCGAACTCGCGAATCGTGCCGTAGCCGGTGTCACGCTGCACAGGCACTCGCCCCGAGTCTCGAATGACCCGTCGCAAGGTCGCTGGCGTCATCAGCTGTCCATGTCGTGCACCGGCCGCCGTCGAGATGCTCTCGTTCATCAGAGTCCCGCCCAGGTCGTTGACCCCACAGCTGAGCAGCAACTGCGAGGTCCGAAGACCTTCTTTGACCCAGGACGCCTGAAGGTTCGGGATGTCCGGGCCCAGCATGAGGCGGGCCGTTGCATAAAGGCGCAACACCTCGTCACCCGTGGGCCCTGGACGAACGCCCGGCACGTCGCGTGCTGCAAAGAGCGGCGCTTCCTCGTGGACGAACGAGAGCGGAACGAACTCAGTGAACCCGCCTGTCTCTCGCTGGACCCTCCGCAGAAGATCCATGTGACGCATCCGATCTTCGACCGACTCGACGTGGCCAAACATCATGGTCGAGGTCGTTCGAATACCAAGACGATGGGCGGCCGTAACCACGTCGAGCCATTCGCGGGTCGTGATTCGCGTCGGTGAGATCCTCTTGCGAAGGCGATCGTCCAAGATTTCGGCCGAGGTGCCCGGGAGCGTGCCGAGGCCGGCCTCCACCAGCTCGGCCAAATAATCCGAGTACGAAACGCGCTTGAGCGACGCGCCGAATTTCACCTCTTCCGGCGAGAAGGCGTGGATGTGAATCTCAGGCGCGGCTTCCTTCACGACTCGGCAAAGCTCGATGTAGCTGTCCCCTCTGAGATTGGGCGAGAGCCCGGCCTGCAAGCAAACCTCGGTAGCGCCCATCTCCCAGGCTTGACACACTCGCCGTGCGACCTCTTCTTGCGGCAGGAAGTAACCTTGCTCCGAGCGCACGCTGCGCGCGAACGCGCAGAACTTGCAGTTCTTGATGCAGACATTCGTGAAGTTGATGTTCCGGTTGACCACGTAGGTGACCCGATCGCCCACTTGCTGACGGCGAAGCTCGTCGGCAACCATGCACAGGGCTTGGAGGTCCCGGCCTCGCGCTCCGCTCAGGGCGGCGCCATCATCGATGCTGAGCTCGTGGCCATCGAGGCATCGCTCCAAGATCATCCGAACGCCGGACGTGACGCCTCGGAAACATGTTTCGAGAGCGGTCGTCATGGCGTGGCAAGCTCCATCTGAAGCCGATCGATTTGGGGACGCAGAGACGCGTCGACGAAGCCCTGGGCTTCGAGGTGACCAGGGTATACCGGCAATCGCGGTTCCAGTCGAAACCCTTCGGCCGCGCAAGCCTCGCGGAGGCGTTCGAGGTGCGGCCAGGGATGCTGGGGGTTGATGTAATCCGGGCTCACCGGCGAAATGCCGCCAAAGTCGTTGACCCCAGCGTGAATCAAAGTCGCGGTCGATGCGGGGTTGAGGTTGGGTGGAGCTTGGACGCTAATGTCGTCGTCGAGGATGAGGCGGGCCAAGGCGACGGTGGCAGCGAGCTCGTCGGAGCTGGGTTCGCCGGCCAATCCCATTTGCGTATTGGGGTGCGAACGGAAATTCTGAACGATGACTTCACCGATGTGCCCGTGCGCACGATGCAGACGTCGAATCGCCAAAATGGTGTCTACCCGCTCTTCGACCGTCTCTCCGATCCCAATCAGCAGGCCCGAGGTGAACGGGATCTGGAGCTCGCCAGCCTCCCACGTCATTTGAAGGCGCTTGGCCGGTCGTTTGTCAGGCGCCCGATGGTGCGGCATGCCCTTTCGGCACAGACGCTCGCTCACGTTCTCGAGCATCAAGCCGAGGCTGACGTTCACAGGCTTGAGGGTGATCATGTCCTCGCGTGAAAGAATCCCGGCGTTGGTATGGGGCAGCAATCCCGCGGCCAGCGCTTCTCCCGCTGCCCAGCGAAGATAGTCGACCGTTCGCTCATGACCCCAGGTACGCAGCAGAGCACGATATTCGCGAAAGCCCGTTTCAGGCGTATCGCCCAGGCAGAACAGGGCCTCGACGCAGCCCTGGCTGCGTGCGCGATGAAGCCAGTCGCGAACCTCAGCCGGGCTCATCGTCCACTCACCGGGATCGCCAGGCGAGCGGCGAAACGAACAGTACTCGCAATGGTTGCGGCAAAGATTGGTGACGGGCAGAAAGACCTTGGGAGAGTACGTGAGCGTCTTACCCCAAGCGCGATCGCGCCGTGCGCGCGCCACCTCACAAAGCTGAGAGGTGGCGAGCTCGCTCAGTTGGTAGGCATTCTGATCGGTGACCGGCCCCAGACACGCGCGCTGTAGAAGAGTCGACATCGAGGTCATTGCATCTTGGCAATGACGGTGTCCGCGAATCGGTTCAAACCGTCGATTCGCCCCTGCAGGTCACCGCCGACCATTGGAGTCCCGTACATGAGCCATGGAACGGTGATGATGTCCGTCACGCCCGCGTCTTCGAGTCGCTTGAAGCCCTCGGCATCCCAGACGTCGGTGACGACCGCCTGGTACTCCATCGGCAGATGACTGCGTCCGTACTCCGTTCGAAACGCTTCGATTTGGCCAACCAGGTCGAGAAGATCCTTGGACTTCAGCATCGCGGAGGACCAGCCGTCGCCGTACTTCGCAGCGCGCCGAAGCCCGGGCTTGGTGTGACCGCCAATGTAAATGGGGATCGGTTCGCTCGGGACGGGGCTCATCTGAATCTTGCCGAAATCGTAGTGCTCGCCGTGGTATTCGACCATTCCGCCTCCCCAGATGAGGCGCAGGATTTCCAGGCACTCGTTCATGCGCTTGCCGCGGGTTTCGAACTCCGTGCCGCACCACTTGAACTCTTCCGGCAACCAGCCGAGCCCGCAGCCGAAGCCAAAGCGGTTGTTCGAAAGCGCCGCAAGGGAAGCGACTTGTTTAGCAACCAAGACCGGATGCCGAACCGGCAGCTTCACGACGCTGGTGTAGAAAAAGATCGATTCGGTGGCGGCTGCCATCGCGGCGGCACCTACAATCGGCTCAATCCACGGCGTCTCGCCGTCCCACATGCGACTGCCGTCCTGGGTGTAGGGGTACGGCTTGCTGACCTCTTCGGAGAAGAAAATCGAATCCGGCAGGACGATGGCGTGATAGCCAAGTTTCTCCGCCTCTCGAGCCACTGGAATGTAGTGCTCCGGAGGCGCCATGGCGATGGAAGCGCTGAATTTCATCGGGCGGAGCGTAGCATAGGGGAGCCGCCGGCAAAGCCACGATCAGCCGTGAATGCTGCCCTGGAAGGCCTGTTCTTCTGCAGCCTATGCCCGGTCTCTGGGAATTCGCGTGCCGATGACACGCGTGACGTTGAGCCAAGCCAGCATGCGCGCCGAAAGGAGCGGCTTCCCGGTGTTCATGAACCCAACGCTGATGTCTCGATCGGGGTCTGCCCATCCGAGTACGTTCGTGAAGCCGAGGTGACCGAAGGCGTTAGCCGTACGCGCTCCGTAGAACCCGAAGCTTCGCAAACCAAGCATGAATCCCATCGACAGAGGGATCGGCATCATCAACACGCGATCGACCTGCCCCGTCACCTGAGGCTCCACGGCGCGAGCGACGGTGCGTTGTTCGAAGATCCGGACGTCTTGATACGTACCACCGCAAAGAAGTGTCTCGAAAAAGCGGGAGATTTCTTCCGGGGTAGCGATGACATTGGCCGCCGGCGAAACTGCGGTTCGGA
>CAMYMX010000238.1 GCA_947259605.1 uncultured Polyangiaceae bacterium
AAAAGGGGACTGTCCCCTTTTTCGAAGGGTTAAGTTGTACACGGCGGGGGGTTGGGGCTTTAGGCTTGGATTGTGAGTGATTTGAAGGGCGAGATCTTGGGGCGGTTGCGCGATGAGATCGGAACGATCGACAAGGACGCTCCGGAGGCGGTCGCCCTGTTGTATCCGAGCCCGTATCGCGTCGGAATGTCGTCACTCGGCTATCAGACCATCTATCGCTCGATCAATGCGACGGAGGGTCGGGCCGCCCACCGGGCATTTCTGCCAGACGATCTCGACGCGTGGCGGCAGTCACGCGCCCCGCTCGTGACGCATGAGAAGCTGCGACCGGTCTCCGACTACCCGGTCATCGCAGTTTCGGTGGCCTATGAAACCGAGCTAGCCGGCCTGATTCAGTGCCTGGAGCTGGCGGGCATCCCGCCGCTTGCTGAAGACCGGAGCGAGCAGCATCCGTTCATCCTTGCCGGCGGGCCACTGACCTTCAGCAATCCGCTTCCGCTTGCGCCGTTCGTCGACGCTGTCGTCATGGGTGAAGCAGACCAGTCGGTGCACGACGTCCTCGGCGTGATCTTCGGGTCGGATTCCAGAGACAGCGCCATGCGGAGCCTGTCCGCCCACCCCCACGTATTCGTCCCGAGCGCGCACGGCGATATGCTGCCGCCCATCGACAAGGCCGACAGCGACACCCTCCCCGCCTACTCGCAGATCATCACGCCACACACCGAGCTCCGGAACATGTTCCTGATCGAGCCGGAGCGCGGATGTCACCGCGGCTGTACTTATTGTGTGATGCGCCGCTCCACGAACGACGGAATGCGCATCGTAAAGATGGACCGCATCCTGTCGTTGATTCCCGACGCGGCCAAACGCGTGGGTCTGGTGGGTGCAGCCACCACCGACCACCCCCAGATCGCAGACATCGTCAATGCTCTCGTAGACTCGGGACGGGAGGTCGGTCTGTCTTCCCTGCGGGCGGATCGCCTGACCGACGAGCTCGTTGCCGCCCTTCGCAGAGGCGGCCATCGCGTGCTCACCACCGCGAGCGACGGTGCCAGCCAGCGCATGCGCGACATCATTCAACGCAAGACCAGCGAAGCGCAACTCCGTCAGGCCGCGGAGCTCGCGCGACGCCATGGAATGAAGCGTCTCAAGCTCTATGTCATGGTCGGCCTTCCCGAAGAAACCGACGAGGACATCGACGAGCTCATCGAATTTGGAGCAGAGCTGTCTTCACTGATTCCCCTCTCGCTCGGCGTGGCGCCCTTCGTCGCGAAGCGAAACACGCCGCTCGATGGCACTCCATTCGCAGGCATGCCCCTGGTCGAGGCGCGGCTTCGTCGTCTGCGTCGTGGGGTTCGAGGCCGCGTCGAGCTGCGCGCGACCAGCGCCCGCTGGGCCTGGGTGGAATACGTGCTGGCGCAGGGAGGCCGCGCCGAAGGCCGGGCCGTGCTCGACGCCGTGCGTGCGGGAGGCCGATTCTCCGATTGGAAGCGAGCCTTCAACGCGCTCCCCGAAGAGCGCCCCCGCCGACTTCTCGTTCGTCCGGGCGACCGCCTGGGCCGCGCGCCAGCGCCGGCTAGCTCATGAAGCTCGACGCCGCGGATACGGCCCAGTCGAGATAGCGGCCGGGCGTGACACCCATTTTGACGACGTAGTACCCGGCCAGGACGAGCGCGGCGACCACATAGACGGATTGCATCGGGACCGCGATTGGCTGTCCCTCTTCCGGCTCGCGCATGTACAGGTACACAATGACTTTGAGGTAGTAGTAGGCGCCCACCGCGCTTGCGAGGACGCCGAGGACCGCGAGCCAGACCATCGGCCCGCCCGCCTGCACCGCGGCGCTGAAGACGTAGTACTTGCCAAAGAAGCCTGCAGTGGGCGGCATACCGAGCAGCGACAGAACGCCAATGGCGAACGAAACCGCGACGATCGGATGTCGACGACCGGCGCCCGCGAGGTCTTCGTAGCTGACGGCTTCCTTGCCTTTAGACCCCATCAAAATCAGAGAGCCGAAGGCGAGCACGTTCGAGACGGTGTACGCGGCGATGTAGAAGAGCACCGAGCTCACGGCGAACGAACCTACTTCATGGACTGCCGCGAAGCCGACGAGGATGTAGCCCGCATGCGCGACCGAAGAATAGGCCAGCATGCGCTTGACGCTCGACTGAGCGAGCGCGGCAAGGTTGCCGTAGACCATCGTCGCAATCGCGAGCAGGACGATGACGGGCGTCCAGCCCGTATAGAGGCCCATGCTCACCGGGTCGCCGAACGCGCCGACCAAGACGCGAAGCAGGGCAGCCACCGCAGCCGCTTTCACCGCCACCGACATGAACGTGGTAACCGGCGTGGCGGCGCCCTCGTACGAATCGGGCACCCACATGTGGAAAGGCACCGCGCCGACTTTGAACGCCAGGCCGACGATCAGCATGACCAGAGCCAATACGGCGAGTATCGGGTCGGCGTCCCCTGCGGCGACGACTTCCCGGATGCCGGCGAGATCGGTGTGGGCGGTCGCCCCGTAGAGCAAGGCGCTTCCAAAGAGCAGAATCGCAGCTGCAAAGGAGCCCAAGAGAAAATACTTCACCGCGCCCTCGACCGCGCGGGCACTGGTCCGGCGGTAAGCGACCAGGGCGTAGGCGCCCAGGGACATCGTCTCGAGCCCGAGGAAAATGCTCAGCAAATCAACGGCGCGGGCGAGCACCATGGCGCCAAACGCCGTGAAGATGATGAGCACGTAGAACTCGCCTCGCTCGAGGCCGTGCTCGCGAAGATAGCCCCCTGCAAGCAGCGCAGAGAGGCCGGCGCCGACGCAAATGACGACATCGAAGAACAAGCCGAGTCTATCGACGGCGAGGTAACGCGTGACGAGCTCTGGAGCCGCGGGAACGTCTCCGCTGACGAGCATGGAGCCCGCGAGGGCGGCTCCTGCGAAGAGCGAGGCTGCCGTGACCAGAGCGAGCTCGGATCGCTCCGTGCTGAAGGCATCGACGAGCATGATCGCCAACCCGGCGCCGACGAGCAGCAGCAGAGGCGATACTCCCATGAGGGCACTCATCGCGCCGCCTCCTCGTCGATCGGCGTAGCAATCGCGAGACCACGCGCCGCTTCGAGCTTGAGCTTCAGCTCGTCGAGGTCGATCAGATGCGGCTCGGTGGTCCGGCGCCCCTCGTAGTACCGGACGGTGAAGTCCGACACGAAGGCGTCCACCGAGGGGTTCATCTTGTCGAGGAAGAATTTGGGATAAAGACCGATCCAAAACACCATCGCCAGGAGCGGCAGCAGCGATAGGACCTCACGTCGATTGAGATCGCTCAGCGATTCGTTTTCGCTATGCACGACCTTGCCCCAAAAAATGCGGAGCACCGCATGCAACATGTACACGGCGGCGAAAATGACGCCAGTCGCCGCGAGCAACGTCATGACGAACCAGGACGTGCCGAAGCCGATCGACGAACGGGAGAAAAATGAGCCTGCCAAGATCATGAATTCGCCGACGAAACCGTTCGTTCCGGGAAGCCCGATCGAGCTCATCGTGATGATGACGAAGAACAAGGCGTACCAGGGCATCACCTTCGCGAGCCCGCCGAAGTCGTCGAGCAGGCGCGAGTGCCGGCGATCATAAATGGCGCCGACCAGGAGGAAGAGCGCGCCGGTCGAGATGCCATGGTTGATCATCTGCAGCATGGCGCCCGAGATGCCGTTTCGGTTCATAGCGAAGAGCCCCAGCAGGATGAATCCCATATGGCTGACGGAGCTGTACGCGACGAGCTTCTTCAAATCGCGCTGCACCCAGGCCGCGTAGGCGCCGTAGATGATTCCGAAAACGCCGAGACCGGCCAGGACGGGGCCGATGACCTGACTGGCCACCGGGAACAAGGGCATCGCGAAACGGATGAAGCCATAAATACCGAGCTTAAGCAGGACCGCCGCCAGGATCACCGAGCCGCCGGTGGGCGCCTGGACGTGCGCGTCGGGCAACCAGGTGTGGAACGGGAACATCGGAACCTTGATCGCGAAGGCCAAGGCAAATGCGGAGAACAGGAGGTACTGCGGCATGGCCGGTAAGACCAGGGTAGAAAGTTCCTGCAAATCGAAGCTGTAGTGTCCGGCCAGCTGCTTGTAGCTCGCGACGACGTACAGGATCGCCACGAGCATCAGCAAGCTGCCCACCATCGTGTAGATGAAAAACTTCACCGCTGCGTAGACGCGGTCCTTGCCACCCCAGACGCCGATGATGAGGTACATCGGCACCAGCATCAGCTCCCAAAACACGTAGAACAGGAAGAGGTCGAGGGCGACGAACGCGCCGAGCATGCCGAGCTCGAGCAGCAGGAAAGAAAATGCGTACTCTTTGACGCGGGTCGTAATGCTGCCCCAAGACGCGTACAGCGCGATGGGCGAGAGCAAGGTGGTGAGAATTACGAGCCAGAGAGAAAGGCCGTCGACGCCGACCTTGTACGAGATGCCGAACGACTCGACCCAGGACATCTGCTCGACGAGCAGGTACCCGGCTTCCGAATAATCAGCGAAGATCAGCCGAAGGCTCAGAACGAACTCAACGAGCATGGCGCCGATCGAAAACCGCCGAACCGTCCCCTCCCAGGTTCGAGGAAGGAGAAGCACCACCACGGCGCTAATCGCAGGGATGGCCAGGAGCCAGCTGAGGTAATGGGTCGTCATCGGACCACCTCGTAACTGCGGGGCATCAGCAAGGCGTGGGAAGGAAGCTCCTCGAGCCAGAACGGCAAGGTGATCTCCTTGGTCGCACGACGCTGGTTGCCGAAGGCATTGCGTACCTCGACCGTCGCTTCGACGACGGGCCTGGTGACGACACGCGCGGGGCCGATACGGCCGTCCTTGCCCAGGGGCAGACGGAGCTCCTTGCTGCCGGCCAGCAAGGTCGGCGGATCTGGCCTCCGGAACACCAGGTCTCCTCCGTCTACCCGCACCTCGAAGCCTACATCATCCCGCCGAAGGGTTGCGGCGGGAGCCACAGCTTCGATCGGAAGCCGCACCCAGTCCTCGCCGACATCGATTCGTCGCTCGACCCCGGACCGGGCGTTCATGATGAACACCGCAACGCCACGGACGTCGCTTGTCTGGTACTCGAAGCTCGTCTCGGGGGCCTCCGCCCAGGTCGTTTCGAACTCACCATCAGAGTTGGCGTCCCATCGATACTCGTAGCCAAGCCCCAGCGGGGTCGTGAGCGCCACGTTGTTGCCGTCGAACGTGACTGCGATGTGCGAATGCGGCGACCAGAAGAAGGCTAGGACCGCAATTACACCCACGATCATCACCGCACCGTACATTTGGACGACGCCGTTTTGCAGCCGGACGAAGATGCGACCGGCTTCACGCACGCCGAGGCTTGGGAGCTTCGTCATGAGCGCGTCGACGAAGGTCATGTCCGCGCGGCCCGCAACGGTCGCCACCTGCTTGATCGGGTTCACGATCGTCGCAGCGTAGAGCTCATCGATGCGCCACTTGTCGAACGCAAGCTCGAAGAGGCGCTTGGGCATCTTCTCTGCCAACGCGTCCGTGCTCTTGTTGCGGTAGAGCAGCCAAGCGGCGCTGATCCCGACGGCCATCGCGCCGAACGCGAGGCCCGATGCGAGATTCACGATGTGCATCTCCTCGGGAACCGGCTGTCCGGCGACCGAGCTCTCCATCCAATGACCCCACCAACTGTAGAGATGCGTCCCCGTAATGGGGACCACGTGGGGAAGCCCGAGGAATCCGGCGAACAGTGCGCCGAGGCCGAGCACGACCAGTGGGATTGTCATGCTGGAAGGCGACTCGTGCGGATGCGCGTCGTAAGGATGGTCACCCGACTGGTCGGCGCTTCGATACTCACCGGTGAACGTGAGGAAGTAGAGCCGAAACATGTAGAAGGCGGTCATCACGGCGGCCAGCGTAAGGCCGATGAGGGTGAACCAACCGACGGCGTGTTGGAGCGAATCGTCGGGGCGGTAGATCTGGGCAGCCGCACCGAGGAGGATCTCGTCTTTCGAGAAGAAGCCGCTGGTGAGCGGGAAGCCGGCGATCGCCAAGCAGCTCGCCAGGAACGTCCAGCGCGTGATCGGCAAGAT
>CAMYMX010000239.1 GCA_947259605.1 uncultured Polyangiaceae bacterium
GTACGAGAATCCACAGTGCTCCGCCTGCTTCATTCAAGCCGTCAATGACGACTTGATGGCGATCTACGAGCTCATCAAGAACGAGGCGCGCCTTTTCAAATACGGCTCGGGCACCGGCACCAACTTCTCGAAGATCCGCGGCAAGCAGGAGAAGCTTTCCGGCGGCGGGACCTCGAGCGGTCTGATGAGCTTCCTCGAAGTTCTCGATCGAGCGGCCGGCGCTACCAAGTCCGGGGGCACCACGCGCCGCGCGGCGAAGATGGTCTGTCTCGACATGGACCATCCCGAAATCGTCGATTTCATCGAGTGGAAGGTCCGAGAAGAGAAGAAGGCGCGCGCGTTGATTGCAGCTGGCTACGAATCCGACTTCAACGGCGACGCGTATCACACGGTCTCCGGTCAGAACTCGAACAACTCCCTTCGCGTAACTGACGAATTCATGAAAGCAGTCGAGACTGACGGCGAGTGGAAAACGACGCTGCGCACGAATGGCGAAGTCTGCGACACGTACCGTGCGCGCGACATCTGGCGGAAAGTCGCTCAAGCGGCTTGGGGCTGCGCCGACCCGGGCGTCCAGTACGACACCACGATCAACGACTGGCACACTTGCCCGAACACGGACCGCATCAATGCCTCGAACCCATGCTCGGAGTACATGTTCCTCGACAACTCGGCCTGTAATCTGGCGTCGATCAACCTGTCGAAGTTCCTCGATGCGGAGGGACGCTTCGACATCGAAGGATACCGCCAGGCGATCCGCGTCCTGATCACCGCGATGGACATTGCCGTCGACTTCGCGAGCTATCCGACTCAGGAAATCACCAAAAACAGTCATAATTTCAGGCCTCTTGGCCTTGGCTATGCCAACCTCGGCACCTTGCTGATGCAGCTCGGGATTCCCTACGACAGCGACGAGGGTCGGACGATCTGCGCAGCGCTCACCTCGATCCTCTGCGGTCATGCCTACGCGACCTCCTCGGAGATCGCTGCGAGTAAGGGCCCGTTCGGCGGCTTTCAGCGCAACCGCCAGCCGATGCTTCGCGTCATGGGCAAGCATCGTGAAGCTGCCTATCGCATCAACGAGGCCGGCGGCCCCGGGATGACCGACGAGGAGCAGACCGCGTGCCCGCCCGAGCTCATCCAGGCGGCGCAAGAGGATTGGGACTTGGCTTGTAAGCTCGGAGAGCTCTACGGCTACCGCAATTCACAGACCACCGTCCTGGCGCCGACCGGAACGATCGGCCTGCTGATGGACTGCGACACGACTGGCATCGAGCCCGACTTCGCGCTGGTGAAGTTCAAGAAGCTCGCAGGTGGTGGTTATTTCAAGATCGTCAACCAGAGCGTTCCGAACGCACTCAAGCGGCTCGGCTACACCGACGCTCAGCTCGCGGACATCGTGTCCTATGTGACGGGCACCAACACCTTCACCGGCGCTCCCCACTGCGGCCGAAAGGCCCTTCTCCAAAACGGCCTCACGGAGCGCGAGATTGAAAAGGCCGAGGCCGCCCTTCGTGGCGTGTTCGATGTCGGCTTCGCACTGGCGCCCTGGGTGATCGGAACCGAGGCCTACGAGCGCCTCGGGATTGACGCGGCCACCTACAACAAGCCGGGCTTTCACCTGCTCCGCTTCTGGGGTCACAGCGAAAAAGAGATCGGCGAGCTCAACGACGTCGTCATCGGCCGTATGACGGTGGAAGGCGCGCCGCACCTCAGAGCCGAGCACCTTCCGGTGTTCGACTGCGCAAACCGCTGCGGCAAAATCGGCGAGCGATTCATCGATCCCATGGCGCACGTCCACATGATGGCGGCTGCTCAGCCGTTTCTCTCGGGCGCGATCTCCAAGACGGTGAACCTGCCCAACGAAGCGACCATCGAAGAAGTCGAGGAGATCTACGAAGAGGGTTGGAAGCTCGGTCTCAAGGCGATTGCGCTCTATCGGGACGGCTCGAAGTCGTCTCAGCCCCTCAACACCAAGGACGACTCTAAGGCCGAAGAGAAGGAAGACGCGAGCGCAGAGGCGAAGGCTGCCGCGCCCGCACAGGCCATCGAAGCTCCGGTTCAGGAGTGGCTCACGCCCCCGACCACTCGGCGCCACCGTCTTCCCAAGAAACGCAGCGGCTTCACGCAGGAAGCACGCGTTGGAGGGCACAAAGTCTTCCTTCGCACCGGCGAATACGTGGACGGCTCGCTCGGAGAGATCTTCGTCGACATGCACAAGGAGGGCGCCGCGTTCCGCTCACTGATGAACTGCTTCGCGATCAGTGTCTCGATGGGTCTTCAGCACGGCGTGCCACTCGACGCCTACGTTCGGCAGTTCACGTTCACGCGCTTCGAGCCACAGGGCATCGTCGAAGGTCATCCGAACATCAAGTTCTCCACGTCGATCATCGACTACGTTTTCCGCGTGCTCGGTGTCGAATACCTTCAGCAATACGACTTCGCGCAGGTGCCACCGAAGGAGGAGCAAGAGGAGCTCCAAAATCCGACCGACGTGGCTGCCGTCCATCGCCTCGAAGGGACGCAGCCAAGCGAGCCGCCCCCGGCCATCGAGCCGGCCGAGCAAGTCACCTTCGGTTTCGACGATGGAGCTCCACAGGCCAATGCCCTCGACCAACAGCTCGGTGAGATGATGGGCGACGCACCGATGTGCGATAAGTGCGGTCACATCACGGTCCGCAATGGGGCTTGTTACCGCTGCCTGAACTGCGGCAACTCCATGGGCTGCAGCTGAAGAGCCGGAGTCACGCCGTTCGGCGGCTTACCTCCTCGGGGCTCCGCTGCGGAATACTTATGTATTCCTCACTCCGCCCCTGTGGGGGCGCTCGCCGATCGACGCAACTCCGACTCTTCAGCTTCTGAGTAATGGGGACACGCCTGTGCCCTAAAATATGTTTGTTTTCGGGCAGTTGAGGGACGCACCGCGAAAACTGGTGCTGCTGGGCTAAGCACCGCCAGTGCCAGCGCCAGTATCAGTGTCAGTGTCAGCGCGAGTGTCCGGGTCGGTGTGGGTGACGCGTTTTGCAGGCGCTTGCGATGGGCTCTACAACCCTTCTTCGATGTTTCTCCGCTTCTACAAGTACGAAGGTCTTGGGAATGACTTCCTCGTCGTCGAGAACGAAGCGCTCGGGGGCGTACGGCTGACGACCGAGCAGGCGATCGCGCTCTGCGATCGGCATCGCGGGATCGGTGCCGACGGCGTGTTGCTGCTCGACGTGGCTGCGCCGTCGATGGAGGTCATCAACTCGGATGGCTCGGTCCCTGAGATGTGCGGCAATGGGCTTCGGTGTGCGGCCTTGCACCTTGCCCGTCGCGGGGGCGAGGCGGCGCTCGAAGTAACGGTCGCCACAGCTGCCGGGCCTCATCCTTGCGTGGTCGTGAACCTGCCGCACGCGGAATCGGTGGCCGTGCACATGGCGCCCCCGTCGCTCGTGCCATCCGATCTTCCATTGAGCGCCACCAAGCCCTGGCTCGATCATTCGCTCGACGTCGATGGACGTACGCTGCATGTCAGCGGCGTGTCGATGGGAAACCCGCACGCTGTGACTTTCGATGACGTCGGCGAGGCGCGCTTCGCCCTCGGTCCGGTGATCCAAAGCGACCCGCACTTTCCTGAAGGGGTCAACGTGGGCTTCGTTTCAGAGCATGAAGGGCACAGCATGCGTTTAGACGTTCTCGAACGCGGCGCCGGATGGACCCAAGCCTGCGGGACCGGAGCCTGCGCGGCCGCTGTCGCCGCAGTCGAAACCGGCCGCGCCGAGCGAGGCGAGCAGCTCAGCATTCGACTCCCCGGCGGGACGCTCATGATCACGGTAGCCGCGCCTGGTGACAGCGTGCTCATGCAGGGCCCAGCGCGCTTCGTGTTCTCTGGCGAAATCGAGATCTAGCCGTCGATTGCAATATAGGCCGCGTCCGTTAGGGTTGCGCCATGCCCGTTACTTTTGTTCGAGCGCTCCTTGCGCTCACGCTCGCTGTTACGTCCTTCGGCTGCAGCGAGGACAACCCTCCTGCCGTCACCGATGAGTTCGGCCGCTGCGCAGATTTTGACCCGCTCCGCCAGGTCTTCTGGGGCGACACGCACATCCATACCGTGCTTTCGTTGGACGCCAACATGCAGGGGACACGCACGACCCAAGACGATGCGTACGCGTTCGCTAGGGGTGAGACCATCGCGCTCCAGCCCTACAACGAAGACGGGACCCCGACTCGGATGGCTGCCATCGATCGACCTTTGGACTTCGTCGTGGTGAGCGACCATGCAGAGTTCCTCGGCACCTTGAAGGTCTGCAACGATCCTAGCTTGCCCGGGTACGACGCGCGGCAGTGCGTCGACTATCGCGCTGCCCAGCAGTTCGATGCCAGCCCGCAGGAAGTGTCCGACAGCTTCGTTGAGCTCAACGGCTTCACCGCTGCCGAACCCCAAAGAGCGCGTTACCCCCAGCTCTGTGGTACGGGGGGCGAGTACTGCTTGGAAGCCGGAATGGATGTTTGGCGCCAGGTCGTCCGTGATGCCGAAGCTGCGTATGACCGCAGTGACGCTTGCGAGCTCACGACGTTTCCCGGGTACGAGTGGAGCGGCGGGCCCAGGGTGAAGAACCTCCACCGCAACGTCATCTTCAAGAACGAGAACGTCACGGCACTTCCCTACAACTACTTTGATGAGCCTTACGCCGAGGGCCTCTGGGCGCGCCTCCGAGAAGAGTGCGTGGACGCGGGCACAGGCTGCGACGTGCTGACCATTCCGCACAACAGCAACCTCTCCGAAGGCATCTACTTCGAGAACGAGATGGCGAATGGTGAGCCCTTTACGAGCGAGTATGTCGAGGCCCGCAATGCGATGGAGCCGGTCATCGAGATCTACCAGCACAAGGGAGCTTCCGAGTGCCTTCCAGGGGCCGCAACTGCGGACGAGCTCTGCGGATTCGAGGCGATTCCGTTCTCGAATTTGGCCACCACCAACTTGGAGCTCATCACCCCACCCGACCCGAAGGGGTTCCTCCGCTACGCGTACGGAGAAGGCATGCGATTCGAAGCCAGCCTCGGTACCAACCCGTTCCAGTATGGCATCACGGCCGCGACCGACACGCACATCTCGGCGCCGGGGTTCGTCGCCGAAGATGACTTCAAAGGCCATGGGGGCGCGGGTCAGCCCAACCGCTTTCTGCCCCCGCCGCCGGGCTTCCCGGACGTGGAGTATCTCAGCCCCGGCGGTCTCACGGCGGTTTGGGCAGAAGAGAACGCGCGTGACGCCATCTTCTCGGCCATTCGCCGGAAGGAAACGTTCGGGACGAGCGGGCCGCGGATGACCGTGCGCATGTTTGGCGGCTGGGACTATCCCAGCGATCTCTGCGACGCTGCTGATCTGGATCGGGTAGCGCAAGCCGATGCCGCGGGCGTCCCCATGGGCGGCACGCTCGAGCCGCAGCCTGCTTCGTCGGCACCGGTCTTCGTGGTGTCGGCCATGCGGGATTCGACCAGCGCGCCTCTTCAGCGGATCCAGATCGTCAAGGGCTGGCTCGACGGCGACGAGTACCAGGTCGAAGTCTTCGAGGTTGCCCCCAACGCAAACAACCGCGCGACCGTCGACCTCGCTACCTGCGCGCTGCAGGGCGAGGACTTTGGCGATCTCTGCGGGGTTTGGCAGGACCCCGACTTCGATCCGGCGCAGCGGGCCTATTACTACGCCCGTGTTCTCGAGAACCCGAGCTGTCGCTGGACGACCTGGCAGTGCTCCGCGGCCGAGTATGACTGCGCGGATTGGGACTACGCTGCCTGCGTCGCGCGCAAACAGGATTCTCTCCCGAGCGACTACACCTGCGACTGCTGTGACCCGGCTGCGGGGCTGAACCCAGCCTTTTGCGACGGCATCAGTTGCACCGATCCTGGCTTGCTGTCCGACGCGGAGGAGCGCTGCTGCCACCAGGTCGAGCCTACGATTCAAGAGCGCGCCTGGACCTCGCCGATCTGGTATCAGCCTCCCAGTTGATGCTTCGCCCGCTCGTCCACTTCTTTCTGATCGGTGGCCTGCTTTTTAGCTCGAAGGCCGTCTATGAACGGAGCCGGATCGAGGGACCGTCGATCACGATTCGGGT
>CAMYMX010000240.1 GCA_947259605.1 uncultured Polyangiaceae bacterium
GCCCGGCGAAGAAGGCTACCCAACCTATCTCGCCAATCGCATGAGCCGCCTGTACGAGCGGGCGGGCCGCGTCGAAAGCCAGGGGACGCCTACTCGAACCGGGGCGGTCACGTTCATCAGTGCAATTTCTCCACCCGGCGGTGATTTCGCCGAGCCGGTCACCCAGGGCTCCTTGCGAGTCGTCGGCGCGCTTTGGGCGCTCGATCCGCGCCTGGCTCACCAACGTCAGTTCCCCGCGGTCGATTGGGACATCAGCTACAGCCTCTACGCTGACGGCACCCGGGCATGGTTTTCAAAAGAAGGCGGAGCCGACTGGTCGGAGCTGAGGGTCGAAACTGTTCGTCTCCTGCAGCGCGATCGTGAGCTTCGCGAAATCGCGGGCCTCGTCGGCGTCGATGCGCTGGAGGACGAAGACCGCCTAGTGCTCGAAGGCGCGCGAATCGCGCGAGAGTTTCTGATCGGCCAAAACGCGTTCCATCCACACGACGCCTTTTCGAGCGTGCAGAAGACCTACCAGCTCGTGAAGATGCTCTGGGCATTCATGCAGACCGGCGAAACCGCGCTGAAGGAAGGCACCAGCTTCGAGAAGCTCGATCTTGCCGCCGTTCGGGTCGCGTTCGGCGCTGTGAAGACCGCGGCGCCCGACGAATTGGGGCATGAGATTTCGAAAGCCAAGCACACCATCTCGGAAATGAGGCCGGCGTGAAGCGCTTGGACGCACCCATCGCTCGAACCTATTCCGGCGCTGCCTCCGCGGCGGGTCCCTTGATTTTCGTCCGTTCCACGCGGCGAGCGAAGCTTGGCGAGTGGGTTCGCATCGGAGGCAGTGGCCAGGACGATCGACGTGGGCAGGTGATCGACGTGGGGACCGAGATCACGGTGATTCAGCTGTTTGAGGACACGCTGGGGCTCAAGCCGGCGGACGCGGCAATCACCCTCACCGGCGAGACCGCAACGACAGTAGTCGGGCAGGATCTGCTCGGGCGTGCGCTCAGTGGTACAGGAGAACCGCTCGACGGTCTCCCACCCTCGATCGGTGAGGCACGTCTGCCGATTTGGGGCGCGCCCATCAATCCGGTTCGACGGCAGCACCCATCGGATTTCATCGAAACCGGCGTGTCTGCGATCGACGGAATGAACACCCTGGTGCGGGGCCAGAAGCTTCCCGTGTTCTCGGCGCCCGGTCTGCCAGGCGTGGAGCTCGCCGCCGACATCGTGGAAAACGCGCGCCCCGCACGCGGCGAGCCCTTTGCAGTGGTGTTCGCCGCAATGGGCATTACCGAGCGTGAAACACAATCGTTCGTGTCCCGCTTTCTCGAGAGCGAAGTGATGCAACGCACGGTGCTCTTCCTCAACCAGGCCAGCGACCCGACCATCGAACGCCTGCTCACCCCGCGCGTCGCGCTGACGACCGCCGAGCACCTTGCGTTCACCCACGGAATTCACGTTCTAGTCGTGATGGCCGACATCACCCACTACGCGGAAGCCCTGCGAGAAGTCGCGGCTGCACGCGAAGAGATTCCGGGGCGGCGCGGATACCCTGGCTACATGTACACCGACCTAGCATCGCTGTTCGAGCGCGCCGGCGTCCTCAAGGGCGGCAGCGGCTCGGTCACCCAACTGCCCGTGGTCTCTCTTCCCGACGGCGACATGACGCACCCGATCCCAGACCTGACTGGCTACATCACCGAGGGACAAATCGTTTTGAATCGTGAGCTACATCAGCGCGGCGTTTATCCGCCCATTGACGTGCTCCCGTCCTTGTCGCGATTGATGAATGCCGGCATCGGCGAAGGACGAACAGTACCGGAACACCGCGAATGGGCGAATCAGCTCTACGCGATTTACGCGCGCGGGCGTGAAGCCAAGCTCATGGCGGCAATCGTGGGAAGCGAAGGTCTCGCACCGGGCGATCGCCGCGCCCTCGACTTCGTCGACGCGTTTGAAACGAAGCTGATCAACCAAAGCGGTGTGCGCCGCTCTTTGGCCGAAACGATGCGAGTGGGTTGGTCGCTCCTCGAGACGCTGCCGCGCGACGAGCTCAGTCGAATCTCGGACGCGACTTGGGCGTCGCGCCCAGGCACGGCCAAAGCCGAAGAGGCCAGCCAATGAGCGCGCGCTCGGTGCCACCGACGCGTTCCGGTCTCGTCCGCGCCAGCGCGCAGCTCGGACGTGTTCGAAAAGGCCGCGAGCTCCTCAATCGAAAGCGCGAAGCCTTGATCACTGAGCTCTTCAAGAGCGCACGGCCGGCGCTGAACGCTCGCCAAGAGGTGGAAAAGCGCGCCAGCGAAGCTTACAACGCTCTGCTCCACGCCTTGGCGGCGCGCGGACAAGCAACCTTGGAGAGCGATGCCTGGCCGGGGAGAGAGATCACGGTCGAGCTCGAGCACAAGCAGGTCTGGGGAATCTCCGTGCCCTCCGTCGCCTCGCACAGTCCGATCCTGCGTACCTTGACGGCGCGCGACACGGCCGCCGCCTCGATCGGCCCCGCCGCTGCACAAACGGCGACCGAGTTTGAGCGTCTGGTCGAGCTCGTCCTCGAAGCGCTTCCCAAAGAACAGCTGGTTCGGCGGCTTGGCGACGCGCTCGCCAAGGCCACCCGTCAGGTGAACACCTTGCAGCTACGCGTCGAGCCGACGCTGACCGCAGAGCTCAGCTCGCTCAAGCGAATGCTCGAAGAGCGGGAGCGCGATGAGCGTTCGCGACTTCGTCACGTCCTGCGACGCCGAAAGAAAACGGGCTAACCTTCAGCAGGTGCGACGGCGACGCCAATACAAGGCGCCGAGCCCCAGAACCCCCAGAAGCACTCCGGTGTCATAGTCAGCCCCGCTCACGATCCCGCAGCTGCAGCCACTGCTGCTTTCGCCCGGCTCAGGCGCCTCCGCCGCTCGAAGCCACACGTAACTGCCGATGCTGAGCGGATCGCCATCGGAAACGACTTGGTGTCGGTAGCGATCCTCGCCTTCCGATGGCGCTTCGACGTTGATTTCGTGGGTGAACGGATCGCCATCGATCGATTGCGTTTCGAGGACAGCCCCGTTCTTGATGACCTGAAGGATGTGCCCGGTTCCTCCGGTCACCCGGACCGATAGCGTTGCCGTGTCGGCGAAGACGGTATGACCCGAGCGCTCGCCGCTCAGCTGCGTTTCGAGCATCGGGTCGTCGATACTATTGACCTTGACGACGGTCCGCCCAGCGCGAACCCCTTCGAGAATCGCGTCGACACTGAGCCTCTCGGCAAAGACCATGGTCGTCGGCGCCCCGATGGGACGATAGAGGGCGCCGCTGCCCTGGCCGGCTTCGTGATCATCGCTTCCGCCGACCGCGGTCGCATGGGAGCCCTCCGCGCACATCTGCTCCCAGAAATCGATCCCATCCCAGATTCCGCCCTGCACCTCGAGGCCGTCGACGGTGCCTGGGTCGACGTCGATTTCCCACGGGCAGCCGATGCACAAATTCCCTCCTGGGACCGTGGGATGATTGATCGAAAAGAGCGCACCTTGCGCCTGATACGCTTCAATCGCGCCCTCGGCGGTGACACCGCGCACGCCGACCTTGTGGTCGACCCAGTCGATCGCGCCAATGGCGTTGGCGTGCCCGGCGTACGTCGTCCACTCGACCCCCGGAACGATGAGTAGCTTTGGGAAGTCCGGTTGCACGCTCCCGTAGAGCGTAAGCCCGCTGTTGGTGTTGTGCTCGGAGAGCATGATGAAGTCGAGGCCGGCGTCCTGCGCAAACCCCAACGTATTGGAGATGCTTGGACTCGCATCGCCACTTTGGCGGGAGTGGACGTGGAAGTCGCCAGCATACCAGCGCGCTTCGTTATCGAGGATGCCCGGATCCTCGTAAGGCATGCGGGGCTGCGGAGGCAAGGTCGGCTCCGTTCGAAGGATGATGCAGACGTCGTACTCGGCTGGCGTCTCGACGATCTTGGCCTTGCCTACGACGACCTCCCAAGTGCCCATGGGCATGGGTCCCGGCACGTAGCTTCTCGATGCTGCGTCAATTCCTACGACGGCAGGCTCGCTATTGCCTCCGCCCCAGCCACGAAACCCGTTCGGGTCGTCGAGCCCCCAGTCGAGTATATTCTCGGAGGAGAGGTTATCGTGCCGGACTTCGATCTCGGCGGTGCCCTCGGGGACCTCGAAGGGAACAAAGAAGTGGGTCTCCACACCCTCGGGCACCACGCCTTGGATGCGCTCCGAGCAAAGCTCCTGCGCACGGGCGACGTTGGCGGAAAGCACGAGGCTGGCGGTAAGCCAAACGAGATGTGACGGCATCGCTTCCCATTGGAACGCACATTGGACGCGGCATCAAGCGCTAAGAATGGGACCCCGCACGGCGAGGCGATGCTAGGCTGCAGCAGTGGCACCGGTGCTCGATCTCCACGTCGAAACCTTCACCCGTGACGGCGTCGACATCCTGCGGGACATTCGCTGGCAGATCTTGCCAGGAGAGCACTGGGTGGTCCTCGGCGCCAATGGGGCGGGCAAGAGCTCGCTGCTTTCGATCGTAGCGGGTTACGAGTGGCCAAGCAGAGGTCGCGTTGCGGTTCTCGGCGAGACCTATGGCGAGTGTGACATGCGTGCCCTCAAGGAGCGGATCGGCTGGGTCAGCTCTGCGCTTTTCTCGTGGCTTCCTGCGCGCCAGAGCGCCAGGCAGGTCGCCGCGACGGGCATCCATGCGACCATCGGCAACTGGCACGAGCTGAGCGCCGAAGACCTCATTCGAGCAGACGACGCCCTCCGCAGCATCGGCGCTTTCGCATTCCGCAACAAGCGGTACGATGTGCTTTCGCAGGGCGAAAAACAGCGGGTCATGATCGCGCGCGCCCTGGTCATGAAGCCGAAGCTTCTGATCCTTGACGAACCCTGCGCGGGCCTCGACCCCGGTGCTCGCGAACACCTGATCAACGACCTCGATCGCCTCTGCGCGAAACGCGGCGGCCCTACGCTGATCCTGGTCAGTCACCACGTCGAAGAAATTCCAAGCCACGCCACGCACGCCTTGCTCCTCAAGGAAGGCGGCCTCCTGGCCTCCGGCCCGCTCGGGGAAGTGCTGACCGAAGGACGCCTCACAGAGCTCTACGAGTATCCGTGCAAGCTTGGGACCGCCAACGGCCGCTGGTGGCTACAGGGTCACTGACGCTGCTACTTCAGCAGCCCCTTACCCGGCACGAAGTTGATCTCCAGCCGGATCCCGTCCGGGTCCTCGAACAACACGGAGTAGTAGCCCGGAGCCCAGAGGGCTTCCTCGGGGCCGTGGATGATCTTCGCGCCCAGGCTCTTGACGAGCTCGTGCGCTTCGTCGACGCCTTCCCGGCTGCGGGCGCGGAAGCAGATGTGGTGGAGGCCGACCCGGTCTTGGTCGAAGCGCTCGCCACGGTTCTCTTCGGGCGCCTCTCGAATCGCGAAGCCGGTTCGACCGCCGACGCAGTAGTAGGTCCCCGGAATGTCCATGACGTTCTTCAAGCCGAGGAACGGCAGAAGCTCACCGTAGAACGCGCGAGCCCGATCGAAGTCGCCCACGGTCACGAAGGTATGCGCGATTCCGTTAATCTCCATGGGCCCTCCTCAGCGCAGCTCCGAGGATCGCTTCCCGAGTAGCGAGCGCGCGACGATCAGTAGCTGGATTTGCTGGGTGCCCTCGAAGATATCGAGGATCTTCGAATCTCGCGCCCACTTCTCGATGAGCTCTGCTTCGGAGTAACCGAGGGTGCCACAGAGCTCGACGCAGCGAAGGGTAATCCGATTGCCGACGCGCGCTGCCTTGGCCTTGGACATCGACGCTTCGGTCGAGTTGGGAATCCCGTTGTCCGCCATCCACGCGGCCTTGAGCATGAGCAACCGGCCCGCTTCCCAGTCCGCTTCCATGCGAATGAGCTCGGCCTCGACGGCGCTCTTTGCGAAAAGCGGGCCCTTGTAACGGACCTTGATGCCCTCCTCTTCGAGAAGCTTGCGCGTGTGTTCGAGCGCGGCTCGGGCCACGCCAACCGCCATCCCCGCCACGACGGGCCGCGTGTTGTCGAAGGTCTGCATCAC